>JAOZMN010000198.1 GCA_029934265.1 Bacteroidales bacterium | reverse complement strand
AAAACACATATCATGCTATTAGTTAGTGTGTTATATTAAATAACAAGTCTAATGACTAAAATAAAATCAAAAGTAACTAATATAATCATATTACAAATAATAATATTGTAGATTTTGCATATTTTATCAAAATCATTAATAATATCAGATTTCTCGCAAGCTCTAAACGTAAATTGAAAAATTTAACGAACTATTGTAATTGCATCAATCATTAGTATAATTACGCCGGTGTATCGGTGTTTTATTGTTTTGTTTTTCGTGCCTTTTGTAGAACTATTTTTTTTAGTATCTTTGTAATTTAATAATAACTAAATACTAAACAAAATGAACATTGTTATAAGTACAGACAAAGCTCCCGGAGCAATAGGACCTTACAGTCAAGCAATTAAAGCAGGAAATACCTTATATATTTCCGGTCAGATTCCGGCAAATCCGGCAACAGGAAAAATTGTGGAAGGAATTACGGCACAAACCGAACAAGTGATGAAAAATATCGAAGCGATATTGGACGAAGCCGGTTATTCTTTTTCGGACGTTGTAAAATCGACTTGTTTATTGAGCGACATGAAAAATTTTGCAGCCATGAATGAAGTTTACGGAAGTCGTTATCAAACTAACCCTCCTGCACGAGCTGCGTTTGCGGTGAAAGAACTTCCGCTTGGAGTTTTGGTGGAAATTGAAACTATTGCAGTGAAATAGAGAGTTTAAAAAATCATGAGCCAAACGCAGGTTGCCTTTACAGGGACTTACTTTGTAGAGACCGACTTGTGTTTGGAAAATTTTGGCAAAGTTTTGTTTTGAAGATGATAAAATTTGATAATGGGGAGTAATTAATTTTATCAGAGGCGAGGTCTAATGTTGTTGTCATGGTTGAAAAACTTCTCTTCATTTTAATTTGTTAAAACAGAGTTTTGTGACTTTAATTTTTTAAAATCCGGGCAAATCCATTGTAACCGTAGGAATAAGAAGCAGTAAAGCTACAATAATAATTACTAATATAAACGGAAACAAAAATTTAAACCATTTTTGATACGGAATTTTTGCAACTCCGAGTACTCCGATTGTAACTCCGGAAGTCGGAGTAATCATATTTGTAAAACCGTCGCCGAATTGAAAAGCCATAACCGCCGCTTGCTTGGGTATCCCGATAAGTTCCGAAAGTGGCGACATTAAAGGCATTGTAAGAGCTGCTTGCCCTGAGCCTGACGGTATGAATAAATTTATGGCTGTCTGAAAAAAGTACATTATTGAAATTGAAACCGGTTTTCCGAAACCTTTTATTGATTCTGAAGCGTGAAATAATAAAGTGTCTATAATATTTCCGTCTTCAAGAATTTTTATGATTCCGGCTGCAAAGCCGACAATTATTGCAGCGGAGGCAATATCTTTTGCTCCGGAAAGAAATGAATTTACAATTTTATCCGACTCGAAACCCTTTGCAAATCCGCCGGCTATTCCCATAGCAAAAAAAAGTCCGGCTATTTCTTCGATGTACCAATCGTAACCCATTACTCCGACAATTAATATTATATTTGAAAATCCGAAAATCGAAAGTATAAAAAAATGTACAGATTTGCGAAGCGAAAAGAATCCCCACAGCAGATAAAATCCGCTTAAAACAGGTAAAATCGGAACAGTAAAACTTGAATTTCCTATTTCGAAAGTCGTTTGAAAATATTGTATTGAAAAAACAAGCAGACTTATAATTATTAAAATAAAGGTGATTTTTGCGGACATTCCTGATTTTTCTTTTGTATTTATCGAATCGGAATAATTTTTTTGTCTCCAAAATTCATCTTCTTTAAAAACAAAGGATTTTTTCGGATTTTTCTTTATTTTTCCGGCATATCTTAAAACAAAAGCTATCCCGAAAATGTTAATTATTACCCAACAAAAAAGTCTGTATTCGATTCCCGAAAATATAGGAATACCGGCAATTCCTTGTGCAATCCCGACAGTAAAAGGATTTAGTAATGCTCCGGCAAAACCCAAGCCTGCTGCCAAAAATACCATCGATACTCCAACAATCGAATCGTAACCCATTGAAATTGCAAGCGGAATAATTATCATAACAAAAGGTATTGTTTCTTCGCTCATGCCGAAAACCGCTCCGAAAGTGCTAAAAAGCAACATCACCATAGTTATTATGATATTATCGACACCCAAAAAATCAAGCAATCTATTATTTTTTATACTTTTTACGGAATTAAGGAACGAATAAATCCCAACGTCAATCGATTTTGTTTCTGAAATTATATAAAAAGCACCACCGACCATGAAAATAAATACAATTATTCCGGCTTTATCTTCAAAACCTTTGTACATTGCAGTGAAAATTTGCCAAGTTTGTCCGATATTTTCACTACTTTTGTACGAATCTTTAACGATAACTTTTTTTTCGGAACCGGAAACTGTAATGTTTTCTCGGTCGAATTTGCCTCCGGGAACAAACCAAGTCAGTAAAGCACTAAACACAATTATTGAAAAAACTATCGTATAAGTATGAGGGATTTTTTTAAACATAAAATTTGTAAACAGTTTAGTATAAGATAATAAAATATAGCAAATTACAATATAAAATTATTTGTTTTATATTTTTTGTATATATTGAATTTTACTGCTAAGACGAAAAGTCGTAAAGATTTTTTATTCTAATTCAACAAAATTTCAAAACTTCATAATTAAAGATGTCAATACTAATAAAAAATATTAAGAAAACAGTACAAACAGAAAATTCTCATGTAAAAAAAGTTTGCGGAAAGGATATGAGTATTGTAAATACATTAGATAACTCTTTCATTTTCACAGAGAAGGATAAAATTGTCGATTTTGGAAAAATGTCCGATTTAGAAGATAAAAATTATTTTGCCGAAAAAATAATTGATGCTTCCGGTAAAATGGTTTTTCCCTCTTTTTGCGATTCGCACACACATCTTGTGTATGCCGGAAGTCGTGAAATTGAGTACATTGACAAAATAAAAGGACTTTCGTATGAAGAGATTGCAAAACGAGGCGGAGGAATTTTAAATTCAGCAAAATTACTTTCTGAAATTTCGGAAGACGAACTTTACGAACAGTCGTTTTTACGAATAAACGAAATTGTCCGACAAGGAACCGGTGCTGTTGAAATAAAAACAGGATACGGATTGAAATTAGAAGCCGAATTGAAAATGCTCAGAGTAATAAAGCGTTTGCAAGAAACTGCACCGATAACAATAAAAGCCACATACTTGGCGGCTCATGCAGTTCCGAGAGAATACAAATCAAATCAAACAGGATATGTAAATTATGTAATTTCGGAAATCATGCCGGCAATAGCAAATGAAAAAACAGCAGAGTTTATTGATGTTTTTTGTGATAAAGGTTTCTTTACGGTTTCGGAAACCGACAAAATTTTATCAGCGGGTGCAAAATACGGATTAATTCCTAAAATTCATGCAAACGAACTTGACTTTTCGGGAGGAATACAAGTTGCAACAAAGTATAACGCATTGTCTGCCGACCACTTAGAGTATGTAGGCGAAAATGAAATTAAAGCATTTAAAAATTCTCGAACCATGCCGACAATATTACCGGGTGCTGCATTTTTCTTAAATTTACCTATTTCTCCGGCAAGAAAGATGATAAATGCAGGTTTACCGCTGGCAATAGCTTCGGATTTTAATCCCGGCTCATCGCCAAGCGGAAATATGAAACTAATGAGTTCCATCGCAATGATAAATTATAAACTCACTTCGCAAGAACTCATAAATGCAACAACAATAAATACCGCCTATGCAATGGGAGTTTCCGATACGCACGGAAGTATAGCCGTAGGGAAAAAAGCCAATTTATTTATCACAAAAGAAATTCCGACTGTAGAATATTTTCATTATTCGTTCGGAAGTGATTTAGTCGATAAAATAATTCTTAACGGCAATTTGCTTGGAAACTCTTAAAAATAAAATCTTACCAATTCCGGACATCATTATTTATCTTATTATAAACAACTTGAGGAATTGAAAATATTTTGGTAAAACCCAGTACGTCGTCATGTGTCCACATTTTATTTTTTTCTCCGTATTCGGCAACTCTGTTGTCCATTAAATCGTGTTCTGAGTTAATTCCCTCTATTTCAAAAGTATAAGGTTTTAATTTTATAAATACCGTTCCGTTTACCAATCGTTGTGAACTTTCGAGATATGCTTCAATATCTCGCATTACAGGGTCTAAAAATTGAGCTTCGTGCAACAAACGACCGTACAGCATGGTTTGTGCGTCTTTCTGATATATCTGATTTGCAGACAGTACGTGTTTTTCAAGAGTTCTGTGTGCTTCAATAATAATAATGGGAGCGGAGGCTTCAAATCCGACTCGTCCTTTTATTCCGAGTATCGTATCGCCGATGTGTATTCCTCGTCCGCAAGCAAATTTTGAAGCAATTTTTTCAAGTTCTATTATTGCATCTTCCGGATTGTTAAAATTTGTTACAGAGCCTTGATTATCAATAGATGTCGGCTCTCCTTTTTCAAATCGCAATGAAATATTCAACTCTTTTTCGGCAGTCAATTGGCTCGGATACGCATATTCCGGAAGAGATTTTTCTGATTCCAAAGTTTCTTTACCACCTATACTTGTTCCCCAAAGTCCTTTATTTATAGAGTATTCTGTTTTACTCCAGTCAAGTTCTATACCTTTATCTTTAAGATATTTAATTTCGTCTTCTCGGCTGAGACTCATTTCTCTTACCGGACTGATAATTTTTATTTCGGGAATAAATATTGCAAAAGTTGTATCGAAACGTATTTGGTCGTTACCGGCGGAGGTACTGCCGTGAACAATAAAATCTGCCTCTACTTCTTTTGCGTATTTTGCTGTTTCAATTGCTTGAAAAGTCCTTTCGGAACTTACAGAAAGCGGATACGAGTTGTTTTTCAGGATATTACCAAAAATCATGTATTTAACACATTTTTGATAATAAGTTTGAGTAATATCAATAGTTTTATGCTTTTTAGAACCGAGTTCGTAAGCCTTTTTCTCAATTTCGGACAATTCAATTTTTGAAAATCCTCCGGTATTGACGATTACCGTATAAACGTCCATCTTTTTTTCGTTTGTAAGATAATTAACTACAAAAGATGTGTCCAAACCTCCACTGTATGCAAGTACTGCCTTTTTTTTTAGTTTCATTTTTGAAATTTTGTTATGTTTGTATTTTATTTGTAATGGCTTCGACTGTTAGACGAGTTGAAGATTTTAAGCACTTATACTTAAGTTTTTACACACCTGCTTGTTAGTAACGTCATTATTATAAGAATTTTACATGAGCATAAGCAACATTAAAAAGCTCAGAGACCTTATTAATTTGCATCAAAATTATTAAAAAATATAAATCAATAAAATTCTTTTTCATATTTATTTATTTATGAGACCGGTATAAAAAGGGTAATTTTCGGCAATCAGACCCTTAGGGTTTGAAGTAAATAACTGTAAATAAGATATTTAAATTTGTTGAATTAAACCCTAAGGGTCTTTTTACACTAAACTCACTTATCGGTATTTAAAATTAATTCTTTGTAGTCTTTGGTAAAGTTATGGTCTTTAACAGATAATGTATTAATTATCAGTGATTTAATTAAATTAACAGTATTCATTCAAAAAAAATGCCAAAATTATTGTAATCAGATATTAAAAAAAAACAGGCAGATTATTATATCAATAGTTCGTTAAGTTTTACCAAATCTACAGTTTGCTAAAATGTAATATGTTAATTATTAATACATTAACTAAATTTGTGCAAATTTGGTAAAACTCTTATAATTAAATACTTATAAAAAAGTACCGAACTATTGT
>JAOZMN010000197.1:2835-5852 GCA_029934265.1 Bacteroidales bacterium | reverse complement strand
TGATGTATTTTGCTGATATTTAACACTTTAATTATAAATTTAACGAACTATTGATCAAATGTTCCCCATGCGTAAGCGTGCAAGGGTGCTACGTCTGGTCCTTTACATGCTTTTTCATATTCAAGTTCTGTCATCGGTCGCAAGCAAGCCCAATCGAGGTACTTGGTAAGAAACGACCAACCTAAATAATTCTGTGCTCTATCAGGAGTAATCGTTCCTGTTGCAGATAAGTTATTTCTATAATTACCATAATTGACTGCTGGTGTACTCGAAGGCAACATATTAATAGTTGTTGCAATCAATTCATAATATTGCCCTTCTGTTATTTCATATTTCATACAATAAAAACTTTCGTATCCTTTGGGAAATGTAGCAGGAAGATTTTTTGTACTCCAACCATCGGTAATAGATACAGCGTCTTCGCTTGTAATCAGTATATCATCAAAAGAATATGTATTTTGTATTCCGTCTCCAAGCATATACCCTTCTGTTTTTACATAGACCATTTCAATTCCAATTACTTTTATTTCATAATCAATACCATTTTGAAAGGGAACGATTCCGTCTTTTACAACTTTTAGTGTACAAACAGTAGGAGGTATATGTCCTTTGCCCAGTGCTGAACGTTTAAGCATAATGCCAGTGTTGTGTCCGAGTTTGTTTGTTAAGGTAGCACCAGCCGGCAAGTTACCAAACCTATCGGTTTTGCTTACAGGGACGGCAGGAATAAGCCCGACTCCGATAGCATGATTTGCCATAACTGTATCCAGTAAGGCATGCTCCCACGCTCCGAAAGAACACGGTCGATATTTTATAAATAGCCACACTGCATCGTGATTACCCGGTTTTCCGATAACTTCCCAACTGTTTTCCCAAGAAACTGTAAAAGAAATTTCAGTTTCCGATACTTGTGTTACGCCTGTTATTCGCAGGTTGTTGGCATTAATAGTTGCTGTTGCAAGTATTAATACAATGCTTAATAAAAGTAGTTTTTTCATGATTATTGATATTTTAATTATTTAATGGTGTAATGATATAATATTTCTTTTCTTTCAGATTTCTCGTTTCTCTCGAAATGATTTTTTTTAATCTTCAATAAAAAATAAACAATTATCAGTCGAGGGCGTATGCAACACGCCCCTACGGGTATTTTTTAAATCGTAAATAGACAATCAAAAATCAAAAATCATTTATCTTACTCCTCTGCCACCTAACCAGTGAACAACTGAACTGCTCTGCCATAAATAATTTCTGTCGCAAACTCTTATTTGAGCTGTACCATTACTATATCCGCCACCTTTTACCATATAATAACTTGCTGTCCATTCTCCTACTGTTGAATTACCGTTACTTAAATATCCGTCTCTCCAGATACCGGTATAAGTCGGGTCATACATTACATTTACACACAGCTCTGCCACATTACCACCCATTTCCATGATACCGTAATATGTAGCACCGGTTGTTACTCTTGTTTCGTTGCTGTTTCGAGCAAATACTCCTGCTCCGACAGGACCCGAACCTTGCGACTGGTCGCTTACATTCATCAAAATATTATGATTATTATAATTACAATTTGCTCCTATTTCAACAGCCGTTTCAGTACCATCTTCCGGACCTGAAACGTGCGTAAGCTCTACAATATCCGTTGTTCCCCAAGCATACCCATGCAAAGGAAACAAATCCGGTCCTTTACATGCTTTTTCATATTCAAGTTCTGTCATTGGGCGTAAACAAGCCCAGTCGAGATATTTTGTAAAAGAAGCCCAGCCTAAATAGTTCTGTGCTCTATCCGGTGTAATTGTTCCTGTTGCGGATAAATTATTCCTGTAACTTCCATAATTAGCCACAGGTGTAGTTGAAAGCGACATATTATGTGTTGTTAAAATTAATTCATAATATTGTCCTTCTGTAATTTCGTATTTCATACAATAAAAATCGCCATATCCTTTTGGGAAGTTTGCCGGAATATTAGTTGTATAAGGTCCTCCGACAACAGTTACAGCATCTTCGCTTGTTATCATTATATCGTCAAAAGAATAAGTGTTTTGTTTTCCATCTCCAAGCATATACGGCTCTTCCGGCACATAAACCATTTCGATACCTATTACTTTTATTTCATAATCAATTCCATTTTCAAACGGTACGCCGGCATCTTTTACTACTTTTAAAGTGCAAACTTGTCCGGATATATGCCCTTTGCCGATACTCGAACGTTTTATCATAATACCGGTATTATGCCCAAGTCCGTTGGTTAAATCAGCTCCGGCAGGTAACTGTCCGAACCTGTCTGTTTTGCTTACCGGCATTGCCGCTACAATTCCGGTGCTAAGGCTATGATTTGCCATTACTGTATCCAATAAAGCATGAGACCATGGTCCTACACCACACTGTCGGTATTTTATAAATAACCAAACAGCATCATGGTTACTCGGCTTTCCGATAACCTCCCAACTGTTCTCCCAAGATACTGTAAAAGAAATTTCAGTCTCCGAAACTTGTGTTACACCTGTTATTCGCAGATTGTTGGCATTGATGGTTACTGTTGCGAGTATTAATGTGAGACTTAATAAGAGTAATTTTTTCATAATATGATTCATTTGACGATTATTAAAATATAATTTAGTATAGACTTTTACAAATATAAGGAAAATTACAAACACAGTCAAGTTAAAGATTTTAAAAAGATACCGTTTCAACGACACTTTTTTTAAACACGTATTACAAATGAAATAATCTATCGGTATTTGCATTTTTTTTTTTTATTCATTTATAATATAAACCTCTGTTAATAAGTGTTTAATTTGTTTAATTTTATTGTAATTGTATAAAAAAAGATTCAAAAAAAATGATTTCATTTTTTTTGAATCTTTTTTATATATTATCAATAGAAATGATAGTATTAATTTCAGAACCAATGATTATATTAAAAATTCCTTTCAAAAAATAAAATTTTGAAAGGAATTTTTAAGTCAGGTATAAAATGTGTATTTTCTCGAAATCAGACCCTTAGGGTT
>JAOZMN010000197.1:0-2735 GCA_029934265.1 Bacteroidales bacterium | reverse complement strand
GTCTTTTTATACCGAACTCAATTTTTAAGTCAGGTATAAAATGTGTATTTTCTCGAAATCAGACCCTTAGGGTTTTAAGTAATAAGCTATAAATCAAATGCTTAGGTTTGTTGATTTTTTTTAAATCAAACCCTAAGGGTCTTTTTATACCGAACTCAATTTTTAAGTCAGGTATAAAATGTGTATTTTCTCGTAGTCAGATTCTAAGTATTTGACGTAAAAAACTGTAAATTAAATATTTAGACTTGTTGATTTTTGCTAAATTTAAACTTTTAGTGGTTTTTAGATACTGATTTCAGAAGTACATAAAATTAAGAATAATAATTGCTACTATCATATATATGAATGTCAGTGGAGTACCGACTTTCAGATAATCTTTAAATTTATAACCTCCGGGACCGTAAACCATCAAATTCGTTTGATAGCCGATGGGAGTCATAAAATTTGCGGCTGCAGCATAGGCTACGGCAAGAATAAAAGGTGTTGTATCTAAATTCAGCTCCATTGCCACACTGATTGCTATGGGGAAAATAACTGCCACCGCCGCTTTGTTTGTAATAAAAGCGGCAAGAATAGCCGTAATAAAATAAATTCCGGCAAGAATACCGATATTCCCCATCGGTTTAAATGCAAAATATATCGAATTTGCAATGAGTTCGGCAGCTCCCGTTTTAATCATTGCAACTCCGAGAGCCAAAGAAAGTGCTATAATTAAAGCAAGCTCATAATCTATACTTTTTACTAAATCCTTCGGGCGTGTTATTTTTAGAATAACCAAACTTGTCAGTAATATTAATAAACCCGTAAATAATTTTATCAAACCTATTGAAGCCAACAGAATAACTAATATTGTTCCTCCTACCAAAAAACTTGTTTTCCATATTCCGAGCCGTCGAATTTCTTTAACTCTCGAAATGATATAAAAATCTTGTGTATTTTTAATTCTTTGCTCGAAATAACTTCCGGCAAGCAATAAAATTGCATCTCCGGCTTTTATTTCCATAGAACCGATTTTCCCTTTGAGTGTTTCTCCATTACGGTGTACCGCTATTGCCGTAGCATCAAAACTCGCTCTGAAATTCAGCTCTTTGAGTGTTTTCTTTATATAAGAAGAATTATGAGAAACAACAATTTCAATAACTTGAGTGTTCTTTTTCCGTGCGAACATTCCTATTGAAGGAATTGTTATATCAGTTTCATTACCAACAAGTTCTGCTATTGATTTTGTATTACCTGTAAAAAGTAAAACGTCTTCTTCGCAAAGAATAGTATCGTTCGGAACAGCGGTTATTCTAATATCTTTACGAATTATTTCAAAAAGAAATAAACCGGTCAGATTTCTTAGTTCGGCTTCCTTTATGGTTTTTCCTATAAAAGAACTTCCTTTTGTTAAGCGTGCTTCTACAATATATTTTCGTGTGTTTTCAGAAAATTTCTTTATAATATTAGTACGTCCCGGTAATAATTTTCGTCCTATTGTCAGCATATAAAAAATACCTATAAAAATCATAGGTATTCCGACAGCTGCAAAATCAAACATATTTAAGGGAGTAAGTTTTGGTTTTACATCTAAATCGACAACCAAACCGTTCACTATAAGGTTTGTAGAAGTCCCAATAAGTGTAGCACAACCACCAAGAATAGCGGCAAAAGAAAGTGGCATCATATATTTTGATACGGATTCTTTATATTTTGCCGAACGCTTATGAACATAAGGCATAAGTATCGCAACAAGCGGAGTATTATTCAAAAATGCCGACATTGGAGCAACTATAAACATTAGTCTGCCGAGAAAGCCGGTTTGAGATTTTGCACTTCTGAAAACATAGTCGAAAAAAATATCGAGAACCGAAGTTCTGCGGTAAATATCGCCCAAAAGTAAAAGCATTATTATTACAGCAATTTGCTCATTGGCAAAACCTCCGAGTATTTCCGCAGGGCTTAGGATTTTAGCCAAACCAAGTGCAATTACCGCTAATATAAAAGTAAGTGCAGGTCCTGCAATTTCCTTATACAGAGAGACTATAAGAAAAAGCAATATCACAAAAACTATTATAATTTCAGTTGTAAACATTAATGCTTCTTTAATATTATTATAAAATGCTAAATTAGTTTCTTTTTATAAAAAATAAAAAAAATCATTAAAATAAAAAATTTTATTATAAATTTGCCGGTAAGTATTTTGATATTCAAAAAAATTAATAACTAAAAACTAATTTTGTAAAAATGGAAAAAAAAATTAAATCAATAGCAATATTGTTTGGAGTAGTGGTAGTATTGCTTATTATTTTCAGCAGTATGGTATTTGTTACTCTCAAACCGGGAGAAAAAGGTATTATTTTCAGAAAATTCAGTACTCCGAGTTTGGATAAAGAACACGTATATTCTGCGGGGTTCTACGTAATTGCACCTTGGAACGTGATGCACATTTATGATGTGAAAGAACAAAAAATTGATGAAAACATGGACGTTTTGGATAAAAACGGTTTATCACTTCATATTGATATTTCTGTGCGTTTTTATCCTGTACATAACAGAATAGGATATTTGCACGAAAAATTCGGTGTCGGCTATAAAGAACAGCTTGTAAAACCGGAAGTACGCTCGACGGTACGACAGGTAATGGGACGTTATACGGCAGAAGAAATTTTTTCTACCAAAAGAAGTGATGTTGAAACATCAATTATAAATGAAACGGAAGCCGTTTTGAAGTTAAACCAAAATAATATTCACAA
>JAOZMN010000196.1 GCA_029934265.1 Bacteroidales bacterium | reverse complement strand
TTTAGTGGATACTTTTCAACCGGAATACCGGGTACTTTTCAATTGAAATATACACAAGTTCGTAGGCTTTAAAATATAAATCTAATGCTTGGTCATTTTTATTCTCTTCTAACAATATATTTCCAATACCGTTGTAAACATTCATTGCACGACTTGGGTGTGCTTCTACTGTTTCCAGTAATTTGTAAAAAATTTCTTTTGCTTCTTGTTTTTTGTCTTTGTTGTTTAAAATTAATCCCAAATTAATTTTTGCCGCATATTCATAATCAGCAAGACCAAGTTTGTGAAATATTTTTTTTGCTCTCAAAGCATAACCATAGGCTTTGTCATATAAGTTAAGCTCTAAACATATTACAGAAAGATTAATACAAGAAATAGCTGTCCATCTTTTATTTTCAACTTTTTCAAAATAAGACAGTGCTTTAAAATAGCAATCTAAAGCTTCTTTATTCTCTGCTTTATTTTTAAAAATACCACCTCTTGTTGTACGTGTTTTTGCAATACACAAATCATTTTTGGTTTCCACGGAAATTGTCAGTGCCGAATCGGTATAATAAAGAGCTTTATATGGTTTTATATCTTGATATTCTCTCGCTATTTCCCTGTAAACACAGGCTTTTTGAGAATATTCTGAATTGTTTAGAACGTCCTTTAAACTATCAATTTTATCTAAATTATCTGCTCTTGTCCCTGATTGAGCAAAAATGTTTAATCCCAAAAACAGGAATATAATTACAAGTATATTTTTCATCATTGAAAATTTTTGGTTGAAGGTTTTATTGTTAGTGCAATTTTAATAATTTTTTCATTCAAAAAAAAAAAATAACATTTTACGGTCGAAAACAAACGGGTCAAAAATCTTATCCCTATAAATTGGTATTTTTTCGGTTTGTATTTATTTTTACTTTTGCATAAAAATAATATATATGTTTTTATCCGAACTTAAAGATAGTGAAAAATCTGTTATAATTAAAGTACGAGGCAGGGGAGCTTTCCGTAAGCGTATAAGTGAAATGGGTTTTGTAAAAGGACAAATTGTCAAAGTGATTAAACACGCACCTTTGAAAGACCCTATAGAATATTCGATAATGAATTATAAAGTTTCATTACGAAAAAGTGAAGCAAGTCTTATTGAAGTTGTAACAGAATCCGTCGGCTTTGAAAACCAAGCAAAATTTGAAGGTACTTTTTCCGATAATACGCTTAAGATTTCTGCAAAAGAAAAAAGTAAAACCATTCATATAGCCCTTGTCGGGAATCCGAATTGCGGGAAAACCACACTTTTCAATCATGCTTCCGGCTCCAAAGAACACGTCGGGAATTACAGCGGAGTAACCGTTGATGCCAAAAAAGCAAAATTCAAACAAGCCGGATATACTTTCGATATAACCGATTTGCCCGGCACTTATTCGCTTACGGCATATTCACCGGAAGAACTTTATGTCCGAAAATATATTTTGGAAGAAGTCCCCGATATTGTAATAAACGTAATAGATGCTTCGAATCTGCAAAGAAATCTGTACCTCACGGCTCGCCTTATAGATATGGATATAAAAGTAGTGGTGGCACTCAATATGTACGACGAACTTTCAAAAAACGGTGATAAACTCGATTACGATTCGCTCGGAAAAATGCTCGGAATACCGTTTATTCCGACAACCGCTTCCAAAGGTAAAGGTATTGAAGAACTTTTTAGCGAAGTGATTAAAGTTTATGAAGATAAAGAGCCGATTGTAAGGCACATACACATAAATTACGGCAAAGCAATCGAAAAAGCAATAAAAATTATTCAATCAAAAATAAGAATACCGGATAATGTATTCTATACCAGCAGAATAGCTCCACGTTTCATTGCTTTGAATATGCTTGAAAAAGATACCGACAATGCCGGTATTATTACAGGTTTATCGAATAAAAAATCATTAATAAAAGTTGCTGAAAAAGAAATTCATAAAATCGAAATTTGCAACAAAGAAGATGCCGAAACTTTAATTACTGATGCTCGCTACGGCTTCATAAACGGAGCTTTAAAAGAAACATTAAAACTCGGACCGGGCAAAGAACACAAAATAACCGATTCCATAGATGCCTTTCTTACTCATAAAGTTTTCGGATTTCCTATATTTATATTTTTCATGTGGCTGATGTTTCAAACCACTTTCAGTCTGGGGCAATATCCCATGAATTGGATAGAAAACGGAGTTTCATTGCTTGCCGAAACCGTAAATAATTTTTTGCAAAACGGAATATTGCGAGATTTGTTGGTGGACGGAGTAATCAATGGAGTAGGAGGAGTAATTGTTTTTCTTCCCAATATATTGATACTTTTTTTCTTTATTTCATTAATGGAAGACACCGGATATATGTCTCGTGCCGCTTTCATAATGGATAAGTTGATGCACAAAATCGGTTTGCACGGAAAATCATTTATTCCGCTTGTTATGGGCTTTGGCTGTAATGTGCCGGCAATAATGTCCACACGAACCATCGAAAACAGAAACGACCGTTTGCTTACCATGCTCATTAATCCTTTTATGTCATGCAGTGCGAAACTGCCTGTGTATATTGTTATTATTGGAGCCGTTTTTCCTGAACACGCCGGTTCAATATTGTTTTTAATTTACGGAATAGGAATTTTTGTTGCGATAAATGTTGCTAAACTTTTCAAAAAAATAATTTTCAAATCCAAAGAAGCACCTTTTGTAATGGAACTTCCGCCATACAGAATGCCGATACTCAAAACTACCACAAAACATATGTGGGGGAAAGCTTCTCAATATCTTCAAAAAATGGGTGGAATAATATTGGTAGCGTCAATAATAATTTGGACTCTCGGATACTTTCCGCAAGAAACCGAAAACGATAAAATTTTCGATAAGAAAATTTCGGAAATCGAACAAAAATTTCAACAAAAAAGTAAAACCGGCGAAATTACCGAAAAAATTAAATCTGAAAACGATAAAAAAATTAAACAAATTAATTTTGAAAGAGAAAGCGAACGACAAGCAAATTCATACATAGGAAAAGTCGGACATTTTATCGAACCTGTAATTCGTCCGCTTGGTTTTGATTGGAAAATAGGGGTAAGTATTGTCGCAGGAATTTCAGCTAAAGAAATAGTAGTAAGTACGATGGGAGTTTTGTACGGTGGAAATCCAGATACCGATGACCAAAAATACGGTTTGAAAGAACACTTGCAAAAGGCAACTCACAAAACAGGAGAGTTGAAAGGCAAAAAAGTATATTCCGGACCGGCTTCTTTTGCTTTGCTTGTATTTATACTTATTTATTTCCCGTGTATAGCTACAATTATTGCAATAAAAAAAGAATCAGGAAGTTGGAAGTGGGCTTTATTTACGATTTTTTATACTACCGGTTTGGCTTGGTTGCTTGCCTTTGGAATATATCAAATAGGAAGTGCTTTTTTTGTGTAAACAAATTTTGGTTTCATTGTAATAGAAATGTTTGTGAATAATGCAGGTTAAGGGTTTAGTTTAACAAAAATCAATAAGTCTAAATGCCTTATCCGTAGTTGTTTACTTCGATACCTTAGGGTTTGATTGTCGAAAAACACCCTTTTATACCGAACACAATTTTTAATTGCCGGAGAAAAATATTAACTTTGTAAAACGTACCGCAGTCTTTCGGACTGTAAATTTTATAAACAATATTAATCTGCAAACAAATTTCCATGAAAAAAACACTTTTTTTATTCGTAAGCTTGATTATTGCAAATTATTCGTTCTCACAAGCCTTAGATGGACTTAATTTACAGTATCAATTAACAAAAATAAATGATAATGCTCGATTTGCAAATCAATACGAGCAAGATTCCGTAAGTGGTTTTCGTTCCGGTAAGTTTCTCAATAAGAAGTGGATAAAAGGACACGCTTTTTTGAAAAACGACAAAGAATTTTCAGGCGGTTTTTATAATCTTGATTTGCAATACGATAAAGTTATTTACACACCGGATATAGATTCTACTGCAAGGACAATTAATATGCCCGATTCGCTCGAAAGAATTGTAATCGGCGATAAAATTATCGAATATCTTAAATTTAAAGATGGTATCGTCTCCGGTAAAGGATTTTTTCAGGTATTGGTATCCGGAGAGTGTAAATTACTTGTAAAAAGAGAGGTAACTTTTATTCAGGCAAAACCGGCAGAACCTTACAAAAAAGCAACAAAACCTCATTTTGAAAAAAAATATAATTTTTATATCAAAAAAGGAGACAAAGCAGCATTCAGAGTTTTAAAGACTAAAAAATCAATACTGAATGCCTTATCCGATAAATCGAAAGAAATTGAAGCCTTTATGAAAAAAAATAAAACCAAAGGCAGAAGTTACGAATCTTTAATTAAAATTGTAACATATTATAATACACTTATTTAATGCTATAATTTTATTTTTAAAAATGTTAAAATTCACTTATAAACCTCTTCAAGTAAATTTTGTTTTATTATTTTTGAATTTTCAGGAGCATAACTGAAAATAATAATTTCTCCGTTGGTTATCGGTTGGCAGAGTTTTTTTGCAATTTTTAATTCTTTCGGTTCGCAACTTTCTAATTTCAAAACATCACCGAAACGAAAATATTTTTGCTCAAAAACAGTATCTTTATTTACGGTGTAAATATTGTCTTTATTAAAATTCAAAAACTTTATATTTGAAATATTATTTGAATTAATACCGTAAATCAGGGCTTTTGCTTCTTTTTGTTTGAACCAAACCGACCACGAAAAAACAGGTAAAGCCAAAGAAAGTTCCAACGGATAATTATTAATGTTTTTTAAGTAGTTTTTTCCCGTTTCGTTGTTCAGAATAGAATTTTTTTCGTGCGGATTTTTAAAACTTCCCATATTATAATACATTAAAATTCCTTTGTCGGCAGGCGGTATGCCTGTTTTATCCGGATATTTTAATTGATGTAAACGAATTGTGGAAGAAACTGTCAAGCTTTTATTTTCGGATTTAATTTCGTCGATAAGTTTGAAAAACGACTCTTTTGTAGAAGCCGTCCAATCACAATCTAATTGTAATTCCGTGAAAATATTTTCGGGAAATTTTTTATCGTAAAAACGTTTGACTTTCTCTATAATATTTTCCGATAATTCTTTAACTGCTTTATTATCGGTGTTTTTCAAAGAACTGTTTTCTATAAAAATAACCGGAATTATTTTATAATTTTTCAAATTAACACCTTTGTATTTTAAACTTCCTTTTGGAATAATTCTTTTTTCGGCGTTTTTTGTAATATCGAAAAAACGAATATAAAGTTTTGTTATATCTGCGTTATTAAAAAAAGTCGTATCTTTTTCGGATAATTTCAAATCGGCTTTCCAAAGATAAATACTTCTTGTATTGTTCGGAGAGCTGCAAGCCGACAACAAAAAAAACAAGATTGTTAACAATATTAAACCGGTTTGTTTTATATTTTTCAAAATCGTTTTATTTTTCAAAATCATAAGAATCGTATAGTACAATCCTGTTTTTAGGATTCTCAACGGCAATTTTTATATGTCTGTATTCTTGCGGTAAGGAAATTTTTTTCAGTGATTTAATAAAATTGACATCGTCTTTTTTTAATTTAAATGCTTCTAAATCGAATGTTGTAATAAGAGGAATTTCTTTGTTTTTGAAAAGTAAATTGCTATCGAAACCGAAAATTTGATTAACCGTAATTTCTTCTTTTAACAATATGTCTATCGAAATTTTAAAATAATCGGATATTTTAATTAAAGTATCGTTTTTTGCTTCTGCTCTGCCTTCTTCATAAGCTCCGAGTGTTGTTCTTTTAAGACCAAAAAGTTTAGCAAAAGCAGTCTGGGACAGTTTTTTGGCTATCCTGATTTTTTTTATATTTTTTACGAAAAAAGACAAAT
>JAOZMN010000015.1:6037-19160 GCA_029934265.1 Bacteroidales bacterium | reverse complement strand
CTCCGGTTTTAAAATTTCAAAATGCCTTAAACTTTACACTTCTGAAACATGCCAAATAAATACATTTTAATTTTCAAAATTTCTTTTTCGGAATTGTAGCAATAAAATCTTTTAAATAGAACGGTTCAAAGTATGCTGTATCTTCAAATTTCTCTTTTTTAAATGCTTTTAATGAGAGGGTTATCATATTTTTTGCGGAAGGATTTATATTATCGACAAAAATGGCATTTTCATGTTTAATAATATCTTTACATTTACCGGAGCCGTCTCCGAAAAAATAAATTTTATTTTTTTCAAGTAAGTCAGAGTATGAATTTTCGGTAATAATATCTGCCGAAACGGGAACTATTTGTTTATTTTCGGAAGTATAAAAAGAAGTATAAACTTCCATTCTTCGAGCGTCAATCATAGGACAATAAAGTATATTTTCAGTAATATTTTCAACTTTATTCGACATTTCAAGTGCCATTGCTTGTAATGTATCTGTTGCTATAAGCGGTTTATTCGTTGCATAAGCAATTCCTTTTGCCGTTGAGACTCCGATTCGCAAACCTGTATATGAGCCGGGACCTTTACTTACAGCCACTGCACTCAGGTCGGTTGCTTTAAAACCGGTCTCTTCAAATATTTGTTCTATAAATACCGTTAAAAATTTTGAATGAGTATATTCTTTATCGTCGGTTTCTTTTAAAGATATTAATTTTCCGTTATCCGAAAGAGCAACCGAACAGACTTTTGTAGAACTTTCGATGTTGATTATCAAAGACATATATAAATTAACTTGGTAAATTTTAACTTTGCCGAAGTTCCGAACTTCGGCAAAGTTTATTAATTTCGGCAAAACTTGTCAATTCTTACAAATTAAATTCTTTTTTAATTTGAGCAACATAATCGAGTTTTTCCCATGCAAAGAACTCTACTTCTTTTGTAACTTCTTTTCCGTTTTCTTTCAATATAACCTGTTCTGTATAAGGCTCTCTTCCCATGTGTCCGTATGCTGCGGTGGCTTGAAAAATTGGATTTTTAAGTCCGAAACGATTAATTATTGCGGCAGGACGCATATCAAAAAGTTTATTTGTTTTTTGAGCAATTTCCGCATCAGTCATTTTTACAAGTGCAGTATTGTAAGTATCTACATATAAACCCACCGGCTCGGCTACTCCGATAGCATAAGCCACTTGCACCAAAACTTCTTTGGCAACGCCGGCAGCAACAAGATTTTTGGCAATATGTCGTGTTGCATAAGCTGCCGACCTATCTACTTTCGAGGAGTCTTTGCCGGAAAACGCACCGCCGCCGTGCGCACCTTTGCCACCATAAGTATCAACGATTATTTTTCGTCCTGTAAGTCCTGTATCGCCATGCGGTCCGCCGATAACAAATTTTCCGGTCGGATTTACCAATAAACGATAGTCATCGTTAAATAAATTTTGTAAGTTAGTTGAAAGTTTTTCTTTCAATCTCGGAATAAGAATTGTTGCGACATCAGATTTTATTTTTTCGACCATTTCGTTGTCAGCTTTTAACTTGGCTTCTTTTGAATTATCTGTCGCTTGTACAAACTCATCATGCTGTGTCGAAATCACGATTGTATCTACTCTTAAAGGCTCTCCCTCTTCGGAATATTCTACGGTTACTTGCGATTTTGAATCAGGACGAAGATATGTCATTTCTTTGCCTGCTTTACGAATTTGGGCAAGTTCCACCAATAAAAGATGTGAAATTTCCAATGGCAACGGCATGAAATTTTTGGTTTGGTCGATTGCGTACCCGAACATCATTCCTTGGTCTCCGGCACCTTGTTCTTCAGGGTTTTCTCTTTCGACACCTTGGTTTATATCTTGTGATTGTTCGTGTATGGAAGAAATTACTGCACAGGATTCGCTGTCGAATTTATAATCGGCTTTTGTGTATCCGATTTGTTTTATAACCTTTCTTGCCGTTTTCTGAACATCAATATATGCTTTTGTTTTAACTTCTCCGGAAAGAATTGTCAGTCCGGTTGTTACCATTGTTTCGCAGGCAACTTTCGAGTTTGGGTCTTGTTTTAGAAATTCATCGAGCAATGCGTCCGAAATTTGGTCTGCAACTTTGTCCGGATGTCCTTCCGATACTGATTCTGATGTAAATAAATAATTCATTTTATTGAGTTTTTATTTATTTCTTTCTTGAATATTATTTTTTTATAAATAGAAAGAAATAAGACGTTTAGAAAAAAATATGAGAAGAGGCTTAGAGCGAGGTAGGCTTTTTAGCATTTTTTTTTGTGGTTGCAAGCGATACAAATCTTTCCACTTCTCGAAAGCAAAATTACTTTTTTTTTTAATATACAACAATATAATTAAATATTTAATTGTATTTATTTCTTTATGATTTATTAATGTGTTAATTATAAGCGAATTAATTATTTAAAAAAAAATGTTGAAATATTTTAAAAAATAATTGCCGGAAATATTTTGCTGTGCCGATAAATAATTTATTTGTATTTCGATAAGTTAGTGTTTATTTTGGAAGTACAAATAAGGTCGAAGACCTTAATGTTTTGAAAATCAACAAATTTCAAAATTTTACAACTTCAAAATTTTAAAACCGAATGAATATTTCACAAAGAATAAAAGCATTTTCGGAACTTGGAAGGATATTGCAAGAAAAATCGGAAATATTTAAAACAACAAATTCCAATACTTGGTTTACGCAAGAAAATACACGTTTTGCAATTTCGCAAATTTCGGGATATTTGAATTATAAAAATCTAAATAAATGGACTGATGCCTATCCGGAATTGCAAGCTGAAAAAAAAGCTCAAAGAATAGGAGTGATACTTGCCGGGAATATCCCGCTTGTTGGATTTCACGATTTTTTGTGCGTGCTTATTTCGGGAAATATTTTTGTAGGAAAATTATCGTCCAAAGATGATAAATTTCCGTTGTTAATTGCCGATTTGCTTATCGAGGCAGAACCTCGTTTTGAAAAATTTATTCGTTTTGAAAACGACCGACTATCCGATTTTGATGCAATTATTGCAACAGGAAGTAATAATTCGGCAAGGTATTTTGAATATTATTTTGGGAAATATCCTAATATAATTCGTAAAAACAGAAATTCCGTTGCCGTACTTACCGGAAACGAAACAGACAAGGAACTCGAACTTTTATCTGATGATATTTTGATGTATTTCGGACTTGGTTGCAGAAATGTATCGAAACTTTTTTTGCCCAAAGGCTATAAATTAGATAATGTTTTCAAAAATACTTTAAAATATAAAGATATTATAAATCATAATAAATATTCCAATAATTACGGATATAATCGTGCAATTTTTCTTATGAACAATGTTGTTTTTTACGATAATAATTTTATGTTGATAACTGAAAATCAAGCTTATGCTTCTCCCGTATCTGTTGTACATTTTGAATATTACGATAATATTTCCGAGCTTAAAAAAGAGCTTAAAATTAATATTGAAAACATACAATGTCTTGTATCACAAAAAGGATTATTTGAAAATTCAGTATATTTCGGCGAAAGTCAAAAACCGACTCTTTCGGATTATGCCGATAATATTGATACGATGAAATGGCTTACGTCATTAAATTCAAATATATAAAGTCTTTTATTCAAGTATTTCGTATATTTATATATTTTTTTACAAAAAACCATGCAACCTTTTTACATAAAATGACATCTATTAAGTAACAAAGCAAATTATTTACAAATACAAAAAATGTACATTATATAAAACCGGTAAATAAGGTGTAATATTAGGGCTAATACCTTAATTTAAAAATTTCATAGTAGTTTTAGTTTTTAGGTCGTAAAAAGTTATTCCGGGCGGAATAACTTTTTACTTTTTTAAAACGAATATGATTATACATATTTTTCACCCTTCAATATTTTCACATCGTTTACATATTTTCGCAAAGTACCCTCGTTGTCTCTTTTGCAAATAAGCAGAGTATTATCCGACTCGGCAACAATAAAATCTTCCAAACCTTGTACAACTACAAGCTTATCGTTCGGAACATTTATTATTGAATTTTTTGTTTCGTAAGTCATTATGTTATCGGAACTTATGACATTTAAGTTTTCGTCTTGTTTGCTGTTTTCGTACAAAGAATTCCAAGTTCCCAAATCCGACCAGCCGAAATCCGTGCAAAATACAAAAACATTTTCGGCATATTCCATTACTCCGTTATCTATCGAAATATTTTTGCATTCGGAATAAGCATTATTTATAAATAGTTGCTCCCGGTCTCCGGAAAGTTCTGTTTCAGATTTGAATAAATTTGAAATTGTAGGCAGATGCAAATCAAAAGCCTTGTTTATACTTTTAAGAGACCATAAAAATATGCCTGAGTTCCAGAAAAACTCACCGGTTTTCACAAATTGTTCTGCTATTTTAAGTTCCGGTTTTTCGGTGAAACTTGCCACTTTTTGTATCGAAGAAAAAGAAGTTTTTTGAGAAGTATCGGCTTGTATGTAACCATATCCTGTTTCCGGACGACTTGGAGTGATACCCAAAGTAAGCAAACCGTTTTGAGTGGAAACAAATTTTAATCCTTCATTAATTATTTCAATAAATTTAGGTTCATCAAGAATTAAATGGTCAGACGGGGCAACAATAATATTTGCGTCCGGATTTTTTTTGCCGATAACATAATTAGCATAAGCAATACAGGGAGCGGTATTTCTTCTGTAAGGTTCGGATAAAATATTTTCTTTTTTTATTTCGGGAAGTTGCTCCGCCACAAGTTCCGTATATAGCAGATTTGTTACTATATATATATTTTCGGTCGGGCAAATTTTACCGAACCGCTCGAAAGTCATCTGCAAAAAACTCTTTCCCACATTGAGTATATCCAGAAATTGTTTTGGTTTTTTTGTTTTACTAAGTGGCCAAAATCGACTTCCTACTCCGCCCGCCATTATCACACAATAGTTATTTTTATTCATTTTAAAGAAATTATTTTTTAATATTGCAAATGTAGAAAATATTTGAGTTAAAAACTAAAAGTAAATAATTTTTATATCGAAATTTACGGCTTACTTTATAAATCTCAACTTTCTTTTTGAGAAAAACACAAAATATTATGGAAACAAATAACCGAAATGTTTATTGATACTAAATAAAAATCCATGAAATTACTTTATCATATAGGCAGATATTTTTTATTGCTTGCCAAAGTTTTCAAACGACCCGAAAAACATAAAATTTTCTTTTCAAATTTTTTGAAAGAAGTAAATGACTTGGGGATAAACTCTCTCGGAATTATTTTTATTATTTCGATATTTATGGGAGCTGTAATTACCTTACAAACAGCATATAATATCGAAAGTCCCTTAGTTCCCGACTATTTGGTCGGACTTACTGCAAGGGATTCCATGATTTTGGAATTTTCATCGACAATAGTAGGACTGATACTTGCCGGCAAAGTCGGCTCGAATATCGCTTCCGAAATAGGAGCAATGCGAGTAACCGAACAAATAGACGCACTCGAAATTATGGGTATAAATTCTGCTTCATTTCTGATTTTACCTAAAATTACTGCAACAATGTTTATCAATCCGTTTCTTAATATTATAAGTATTTTTGTAGGAATTATCGGAGGCTATCTTGCTGTTTTGCTTACCGGTGCAGTTTCGGCGGAACAATATATCGAAGGTTTGCATTTTGCATTTATACCGTTTTATATAACTTATTCGCTAATAAAAACATTTATTTTTGCATTTATAATAACATCTGTCTCGGCATATCACGGATATTATGTCGTCGGCGGTTCGCTTGAAGTCGGGAAAGCAAGCACACGAGCGGTAGTTTACAGCAGTATTCTTATACTTTTATTTAACGTAATACTTACACAAATGTTACTGGCATGATTGAAATTGAAAATGTATATAAATCATTCGGCAAGCATCAAGTACTCAAAGGTATAACGACTGTTTTCGAACAAGGAAAAACAAATCTTACTATCGGACAAAGCGGTTCGGGTAAAAGTGTTTTGCTCAAATCCATTATCGGATTGCACGAAATAGACGAAGGTACAATTTCTTACGACGGTCGAGTTTTTAAAGATTTATCCGTAAAGGAAAAGAAAAAACTTCGTTCCGAAATAGGAATGGTATTTCAGGGCGGTGCTTTATTCGACTCGGCAACAGTATTGGAAAACGTAATATTTCCTTTGAAAATGTTTACCAAAATGAGTAAAGCCCAAATGATAAAACGTGCCGAATTCTGTTTGGACAGAGTAAACTTGGAAGGTGTAAACAATAAATATCCTTCCGAAACAAGCGGTGGAATGCAAAAACGAACTGCCATTGCGAGAGCGATAGCTTTAAATCCGAAATATCTTTTTTGCGATGAGCCGAACTCCGGACTTGACCCTCGCACATCTATTGTAATAGACCAACTTATACGAGAAATTACAATCGAATTTAATATGACAACGGTAGTAAATACGCACGATATGAACTCCGTTATGGAAATCGGCGACACTATTAATTATATCCATGAAGGAAATTTATGGTGGCGAGGTTCGAGTAAAGAAATTTTTAATTCCGAAAACAAAGAAGTAAATGATTTTGTATTTGCAACCGAATTAATGAAAAAAATTAAAAATATTTCAAAATAAATGCAGAAAACAATAGATATAAATTTAAGTCCGATAGTTGCAACGCAAGAGGATTTACTTAAAAAAAACATAGCATCTAAATTGAAAATCGACTTAAAAGAAATTTCAGGTTTCGACATTTTAAGACGTTCCATTGATGCACGCAAAAAAGATATTAAAATAAATTTGCGAATAAATGTATTTTATAATGAAAAATACAAAAAGAAAGAACCGATAATTTTTGAATATCAAGACGTAGGCAACAAACCGGAAGTAATAATCATAGGTTCCGGACCGGCAGGACTTTTTGCAGGGCTTTCTCTTATTGAAAAAGGTTTGAAACCGATAATAATCGAAAGAGGAAAACCTGTAAGCGAACGAAAAAGAGATGTTGCTTCGGCAAGTAAGAACGAATTTCTAAATCCGGAATCGAATTATTGTTTCGGAGAGGGCGGTGCCGGTACTTTTTCGGACGGAAAACTTTATACTCGCTCTTTGAAACGAGGAAATACTCGCAGAATACTTGAAAGCCTTGTTTTTCATGGTGCTTCGGAAGAAATCTTGATTGATGCTCACCCTCATATCGGAACAAATAAATTGCCGAGAGTAATTTCCGCTATCCGAAAAACTATCGAAAATTCCGGTGGAAAAATTTTATTCAATACTCGTGTAGATGATTTTATTATCGAAAATAATCAAATCAAAGGTGTAATTACTCAAAAAGATGAAAGAATTTTATCCGACAATGTAATTCTTGCCACCGGACATTCGGCAAGCGATATTTATTATCTTTTGGACAAGAAAAAAATACTTCTCGAAACCAAAACTTTTGCTGTCGGTGTGCGAGTAGAACACCCACAAGGACTTATCGACACTATTCAATATCATAATTCTCCGGATATGGAATATTTGCCGGCAGCTTCCTATAAATTAGTTACACAGGTCGAAAACAGAGGCGTTTACTCATTTTGTATGTGTCCCGGCGGTTTTATTGTACCTTCGGCAACGGCACAAGGCGAAATTGTCGTAAACGGAATGTCGCCGGCTCGTCGTGATTCGTATTTTGCAAATTCCGGTTTTGTAGTGGAAGTTCGCCCTGAAGATTTACCGGAACAAGAAAAATATGGAGTACTTGCCGGATTGAAATACAGAGAAAACATCGAAAAAACAGCATTTCTTAACGGTGGCGATATGCTTACTGCCGGCGGTCAGACGATTGCAGATTTTGTAAAAGGTAAAATTTCGCCTTATCTTCCGGAAACCTCTTATAATCCGGGAGTTATTTCTTCGCCTATTCATTTTTGGTTGCCTGAGAGTATCGGAAAACGGTTACAATCAGCTTTTAAAGTATTCGATAAAAAAATGCACGGCTTTATAACAAGTGATGCTCTTGTTGTCGGTGTGGAATCTCGCAGTTCTTCCCCCGTAAGAATACCGAGAGACAAAAATAGTCTGCAACACCCTCAAATAAAAGGTCTTTATCCTTGCGGAGAAGGTTCCGGATATGCCGGAGGAATTATCTCCGCCGCAATAGACGGACAGCGATGTGCAGAAATAATTTGAAGTAAAAATCTATAAGTAAGACGTTTATACTTGTTGGTTTTTGTTAAATTAAACCATTAGTGAGTTCTGTATAAAAAGACCCTTAGGGTTTCTGTTTAAAAATAGCAGTAAAGATAACAGTCTTCAGTACCGTTTGTTAGTTAAAACCCTAAGGGTCTGATTGCGAAAAAATATACTTTTTAGACTAAGCTGCATTATTATTTCCTGAAAATAAGAAATTGACTTAATAAAATAACGGCACCGGAAAAAAGTGTAGTAAATAAAATTCTTAACATTGTCGAAAAAAAATCGGCAAAAGTGAAAAGTTCTATAAAAAAATAAAAAATATGATGCAAGAAAATTAAAATCAGGCTGTATCGTAGAAACCAAGCAGTCCCCATGTAATAAACACGAGGAAATGTACCCGTCTCGTATCCATCACGGGGCGAAACGATATTTAATACCAAAGGACGAACAAAGCCCATAAATACTGTTGCAGAAGCGTGTGCACCGCCAGTATCTGAAAAAGCATCAACAGACAGACCGACCACCAGCGAAAAAACAAGAACTAACCAGCCGGAAGTTTCAAAAGGCAGCAATAATATAAACAACAAATAAGCATATGGAGTCAATCCGAGCGAAGTAAACTCAATATTGGACAATACCAATACTTGCAAAAGTATGGCAAAAAAGAAGCGTCCGATATTTTTTGTTAATATATTTAATTCCACTTTGCAAAGATATAAAATAAATATTTAACTTTGCTCCATGTAATAAAATATCACTACCCGGAATTGCAACAAATTTTTATCCTGAATTATAAAATTATATTTTTATCAATTCCTATACACCTTTAATTTATATATCATTATGCTAAAAAAAACATATTTTATTTTTGTTGCCATAATTTTTATGGCAAGTTCTTGTGTAAAACAGGATAAAAATAATACCGAAAATCCGGAGAAGGAAAAAGTTAAAGAAGAAATTATCGGTAAGAAAACTTTGAAACTTACAAGCGATGTAATGACTCCGGAAGTGCTGTGGTCAAACGGATACATGAGCGATGTACAAATTTCGCAGGATAAAAAAACTTTGCTTTTCGGAATAACATATTTCAGTATAGAGCAAAACAAGGGAAACCGTGATTTATATACAATTCCCTCGAACGGAGGTGATCTCAAACAAATAACAAAAACTGCATCAGGCGAATATAATGCCGTTTGGATTTCCGAAGGTAAAAAAATTGCTTTTATGTCGCCGGAAAGCGGAGCAATGCAGATTTGGCAAATGAATCCGGACGGTTCCGATAAAGAAAAAGTATCGGAAATTGAAGGAGGTATTTCAGGTTTCAAATTTTCGCCGGATTCTAAAAAAATATTATTTATAAAAGAAGTCGATTTAGTAAAAGACGCTATTGAAAAATATCCTGACTTACCGCAAGCAAACGCAAAATTATACGATGATATGCAGGAGAGACACTGGAGTACATGGACAGAATCCTACACACATATTTTTGTTGCGGACTTTGCCGACAATTCAGTAAAAAATCAAATCGACATAATGGAAAACGAAGAATTTGATGCTCCGATAAAACCATTCGGCGGATTAGAACAAATAAATTGGAGTCCGGATGGTAAAAAAATAGCATACACTTGCGTAAAGAAAAAAGGCAGAAATTTTGTAACTTCTACAAATTCAGATATTTATATTTATAAGCTCGATACAAAAGAAACAGAAAATCTTACTTCCGAAATTAAAGGTTACGATGTTGCTCCGGTATTTTCACCCGACGGAAATATGCTTGCTTGGGAAAGTATGGAAAGAGACGGTTACGAATCCGACAAAAAAAGAATTTTTATTTATGATTTTAATACAAAAGAAAAAACGGATTATTCAAAAGATTTCGACCAAAACGCCGAAGGCTTAAGCTGGGACGACAGTAAAACTTTATATTTTGTAAGTGATTATCATGCTTGTTTCCAGATGTATAAACTTGATATTGCAGACAAAAAAATCACTCAAATTACAAAAGGCAGACAAAATTATTATTCGGTGGAAAAAGCCGGCGATAAACTTATAGGAGTTCGACAAACAATGCAATATCCGGCTGATATTTTTGCTGTAAATCCGGAGAACGGAGAAGAAGCTCAAATTACTTTTATCAATAAAGAAATTACCGATCAACTATCACTCGGGAAAGTCGAAGAGCGTTGGGTGAAAACTACCGATAACAAAGATATGCTTGTTTGGGTAATCTATCCGCCTCATTTCGACCCGAATAAAAAATATCCTGCTTTACTTTATTGTCAGGGCGGACCTCAGGCTTCCGTGAGTCAATTTTATTCGTTAAGATGGAATTTCCAAATGATGGCTGCCGACGGATATATTGTTGTAGCTCCGAACCGCAGGGGTTTACCGAGTTTCGGACAGGAATGGAACGAAGCAATCAGCGGTGATTACAGCGGGCAATGTATGAAAGATTATTTGAGTGCAATAGACGATGTTAAGCAAGAAAATTATGTCGATGAAAACCGACTTGGTGCTATCGGTGCGAGTTTTGGCGGATTTTCCGTTTATTGGCTTGCCGGAAATCACGAAAAACGTTTTAAAGCATTTATCGCTCACGCCGGAATGTTCAACTTAGAATCAATGTATTTACAAACCGATGAAGCCTGGTTCGTAAACTGGGATTTAGGCGGTAATTTCTGGGATAAAAGCAATAAAATTGCACAAAAATCTTATGCAAATTCACCGCACAAATTTGTCGATAAATGGGACACTCCAATAATGATAATACACGGCGGGAAAGATTACAGAATACCTTATACACAAGGACTTAGTGCTTTCCATGCCGCTCGTTTGAAAAACATTCCTGCTCGTTTACTTCTTTTTCCGGAAGAAAATCACTGGGTACTCAAACCTCAAAACGGTATTTTGTGGCAAAGAGAATTTGCAAATTGGTTAGATACTTATTTGAAATAAGGTCTTCGACCTGTTTAACCGGATACTAATGAAATAGTCAATCCGCTAAGACTTTTGACAAAGTTTTAGCGGATTGACTATTTTTGATTTTGCTTTCGCCTGAATAATAAGGCTTTTATGAATATTACATATACAAATAATTTTGTCGGTACTTATTCAATAATTAATTTCGTTTTAAGAATCGTTTTATCTCCGGTTATTTCAATAAAATAAACTCCGGAATTAAATGTTGATTTTAAATTAATTGATTTTATTGAAGTACAAATATTTTCTTGATAAATAGTTTTACCGGACATATCTGTTATTTTCATTAAGTAGTTATCTTCCTTTCCATTGAAAAATTCAGAAGGAATTTCAATAATGAAATTACCATTTGTCGGGTTCGGATAAATATTTATGTCTTCTGATATCATATCCTCAATTCCTGTTGCTATTTCTAATGAGAACACTTCACTTAAAGCTGTAAAATCAGGTCCTGTAATTATGCAATCATAATTTCCTGCATCAATATCAGTAACACTACTTATCGTTAGCCTGTTAGTATTTGTTCCGGTATATGCTCCGTCTTTTTGTACATCAGAAATATTCATTTCGGTTTTTCTCCATTGATAAGTAAAGCCGGCACCCGCATCAGGGACTTCTAAAACAACATTTGTTCCGATTTCGGCAATAGTTTCTTGTTCTGAAATAAATTTAATATTAGAAATAGTAACTACCGTTTTGTTGCTTTGTTTCGTTTCTCCACAAAGGTCGGTAATTGTACAAATATACTCTCCTCCGTCTTGTAAAACAACATCTTCTAAAACTAAACTCTCAGACGTACCAACTACTGTTCCTGTTAATGTTTTTTTCCATGAATAAGAAGCAATATTTCCGGTAGCATTAAGTGAGATTTTAATACCGGTATTTTCATCTGTATTATATGAATTTTCAGGCTGTTCGGTAATTATTACACTATCAATATTCATTGAAATTTCATTACTCTCTATTGTAGAACAGCCGGAGACAATACATTTATATTTTCCGACATCGTCGGCTTTTACAGAAGATATTAAATAATCAGCTGACGTTGCTCCGTTAATTTCAATATTATCTTTTTTCCATTGATAAGTAATGTTGTTTACTGAGTTTGTCGCAACCGAAAGAGTGGTTTCAACTCCTTTGCATACAGTTACATTTTCCGGTTGAGTTGTAATACTTGGTTCTGCCGTAAAACTAATATTCAAGGCATCTGATACAGTTCCTGTTCCGCAATCATTTTGTCCTTTAACTGTAATATTGCCGGCTGTTGCTCCAAAATTAACAGTTATAGAATTTGTATTCTCTCCAGAAATTATTGTTGTTCCTGCCGGTAATGACCATAAATAAGTATCAGCATTGGAAATTGAAGCAACTGAATATGTTAAATTTTGTTCAGATGCACAAATTGTTGTTTCTCCTGTAATAATACCAGAAGTTGTTGGGCTTGTACCTGCAACTGTAACAGAAACAGGATTAGAAACTGCACCTATACCGCAACTACTAACACCTTTTACAGTAATATTTCCGGAAGAAGTTCCAAAATTGACAGTTATAGAATTTCCATCGGTACTTCCGGAAATAACTGCTCCTGTCGGAATAGTCCATTGATAGCTTGTTGCATTATTAACAGAAGCCACACTATATGTTATACTTTCTTCATTTTCACAAACTTCAATTTCTCCTGTAATATCTCCTGCTACATCTGGGATTGAGGCATCAACAGCTACTGCAAAAGTTCTTACTGTTCCGTTTCCACAAGTATTTGATGGTGTTACTGTAATATTTCCGCTTGCTGCTCCTGCGGTTAGTGTTATTGAATTTGTGGTACTTGTTCCGGACCAACCTGCCGGCTTTGTCCAAGCATAAGTTACACCGCTTACATTTGTTACGCTGTAATTTAGTGAATTATCACCGTTACAAACTGTATTGTTACCTGTTATTACACTTGCTTGTGCTGGAACATCATTTAC
>JAOZMN010000015.1:0-5937 GCA_029934265.1 Bacteroidales bacterium | reverse complement strand
TACAAACTGTATTGTTACCTGTTATTACACTTGCTTGTGCTGGAACATCATTTACAGCTACTGCAAAAGTTCTTACTGTTCCGTTTCCACAAGTGTTTGATGGTGTTACTGTAATATCTCCGCTTGTTGCTCCTGCTGTTAGTGTTATTGAATTTGCGGTACTTGTTCCAGACCAGTCTGCAGGTTTTGTCCAAGCATAAGTTACACCGCTTACATTTGTTACACTATAATTTAATGAATTATCACCACTACAAACTGTATTGTTACCTGTTATTACACTTGCTTGTGCTGGAACATCATTTACAGCTACTGCAAAAGTTCTTACTGTTCCGTTTCCACAGATATTTGAAGGTGTTATTGTAATATCTCCGCTTGCTGCTCCTGCGGTTAGTGTTATTGAATTTGTGGTACTTGTTCCGGACCAACCTGCCGGCTTTGTCCAAGCATAAGTTACACCGCTTACATTTGTTACGCTGTAATCTAAGGAGTTATCACCGTTGCAAACTGTATTATCGCCAGTTATTACACTTGCTTGTGCCGGAATATCATTTACAGTGATTGTAACAGTTTCACAAGTTGAATTACCACAAGTATTTTCCCAACGACCGTAATAAGTTGTTGTACTTGTTGGTGAAACTGTTAAATTATTTCCTGTTCCAACCAATGTACCTCCGCAAGAACTTGTGTACCAACTAAAAGTAGTTCCTGAACCTCCAGTGTAAGTTAAATCAGTATTATTTCCATTACAAATTGTTGTTGAAGTTGCAGAAACAGAAGTAGGAGCGGTTGGAGAATCAGGTACTGTTATAGTAACAGTTTCACAAGTTGAATTACCGCAAGTATTTTCCCAACGACCATAATATGTGGTTGTGGTTGTTGGTGAAACTGTCAGATTATTTCCTGTTCCAACCAATGTACCTCCGCAAGAGCTTGTGTACCAACTAAAAGTAGTTCCGGAACCTCCTGTATAAGTTAAATTAGTATTGTTGCCACTACAAATTGTTGTTTGAGTTGCAGAAACTAAAGTAGGAGCAGTAGGGTTTGGATTATTATTTAATACTACAGAACTTGATAAGGCAGAAGTTTCAATGCCTTTTTTTACCTGTCCTTTGTATGTAGCATCAGAAAGTCCCGTAAAATCATGAGAACTTGCATTACCCGTCCATTCGTCTATTGCAGTTCCTATACTATTCATTAAATAAAAAGTTTGAATACCTGTTTTGTCGGAATTTACTGTTACAGTTCCTGCATTTGAACAACCGGGTGTTGCTGTAACGCTTGCAGTAGGCATTGTTGCTGATATTCCGGTAATACTTATATCATCAATAAAAATATTATTACCATAATCGCTTGTATGTTCAAATTTAAAAACAACATTGCTTTCGCCTGACAGACCTGAAATATCTATTGTTTCAAGTCGCCAATCACCAGCTACGGTGGGGATAAAATAATCAGTACTTGGAATAATTAATGTTTCCAAACCTGAACCTGCTGTTTTAGAATATAATGTGATTGTTTCATAATTGTTACCTCCGTCTGTTGAAACTAATACTTCAAGTTTTTGAGCTTGATTTGGATATTGTTTGTGAGAGACATTAAATTTAAGTTCAGAAGTATTGTAATTTGTAAAATCGAAAGTCGGAGTAATTAAACCATCTTTTTGTCCTGCCGCATCATAATTATAATCATCAATATATGCAGATGCTGTACTTGCGCCGTTTCCGGAAGCATTAGTTCTTTCCCATGTTCTGGAAGCGTCGGGGTTTTCTCTATCCCAGCATTGCGGAACAAAAGTTACATCTTCAAAATCTTCCGACCAAGGCAAAGATGATACTTTCCCGCAAGCAGTTTCAAAAGATATTTCGTTACCATAGCCAATTTCATCGTCATTAGTTGCATAAGCTCTTACATAATAAGTTGTTAAAGCCGTAAGTCCTGTAAGCGAACTTGTATAGCTCCCCATAGCAGTTCCGTTGTCTGTAATTCCTTCATTTGTTTCTATTGTAGGATTTGCACTTGTACTCCAAACTATCCCTCTTGCTGTTATTGCACTTCCACCTGTTAATGTAATATTACCACCACTTTCTGCTGCGATTGCAGTAATGCCGGTTATTGCTGTTGTTGTAAGTGTAGGCGATAACTTTATAGTAGTTGCCGAGCTTGCATATTCGGTTAAATTATAACATTTATCTGCATCGCTAAATTCATAAAATGCAAAATGATATGTTACTTCTTCTGTAAGCCCGGTTATTGTAGCAGATGTGCCGGTTCCTGAGTAAATTACATAATTACCTGTTTCTATTTCATCTCCGGTTGTAAAATTCAAATCAGTATTATAAGTTGTACCTACAATCGGGTCGGCATCAACTGCCGTTCCCTCTTTAGCAAGTATTAAAACTTTATCGCCATTTCCTCTTGTCCATGTTATATCTATTGAATTATTGGAAGGAGTATCTCCAAAATTACTTGCTTGTATTGAAGGTGAGCTACAATCATTAAAAATTGAAATATCATCAATGGCAATATCGCTGTCAAAAGAAGCACCTGTTAATCCGTTAAACCTGATTTTAACATCAGAATATGTATCTGCTTCTGTAATATCTGTTGTTGCTAATAACCAATTATCGCCTTGGTCTCCTGTTATACTTGTTGCAACTGTTCCATTCCAGTCGGTACTTACTGCATTGTGCCAAGAGCCATTGTAGTATAAATCAACTTGCAATGTTCCCATGTTTGCACCATACATATGATAATAAAAGCTAAGTTTTTGATTATCAGAATCACCAAAGTCAAAAAAAGGACTTTCAATATAAGCGGAATGATTAGTACAACTTGATGCTTCGATATACAAATACTTACCTGTTCCTGAATGGTCGGTTGTCGGTCCGGTATTGCTTGAACTAGTAGCTCCTGAAAGAGTAGCCCAGTCTGTTTGGTCATCAGTTTTATTGTTTGTCCAAAATTCTTGAGTTTCAATTTCAGTATCCATACAAGACGCTACTGGAACAGATGTTGCAAAGTTGTCAAAATTCTGATTGTATGGCAACTTAAATCGGGTTGTAAAGGATACATTTGTACTGTAAGAAACTCCATTTGAATTTATTGCATAAGCTCTTACATTATATCTTGTACCTGCCAATAAACTTGTAATATTTTCATTATAAACACCAGTAGTTATAGTTGGACTTGTTTCAATTTTCGTAACTCCTGCTCCTCCTATTTCAGGGTTCGTGCTTGTACCGTAAACAAAACCACTTTCAGTAACAACAGGACCTGCATTCATAATTATTTCAGCATTAAGAGTTGCTAATGTTCCTGTAATATTGTTTGCATCAGACACAGTAACAGTTGGCAAATAAGAACAAGCACCAGTTAGAGTAATTGTTTTAACATAAGGTTTACTATTATGTTTGGAAATTGTTAAAGTTATATCTCCTGCTACTTCGGAAAGTGTGTAAGCCAATGTGCCGTTACCGCTTCCATCAAGGGTTGTTTTTGAAATAAGTACATTATTCAAAACAAAAGTAGCAACCGCTCCAGCTTCGGAGTTTGTAATGGCAAAATTAGTAGTCGAACAATCTATACTTGCATCATGTGTAGCTGCAATAATGTTGTCATTCGGGTTTGCAGTATGAATTTTCATGGCAGGGTCGCCGAAATAATTATATAATTCATATTGATATTTTCTTCTTAAAGTCCAGCCCCAGTTTTGTTCCATGGCGTTGAGTCCTTGCAGAACAACATCCCCCATAGTATATATATCATTTCCCGCTCCTATTGTATATGAAGAACCTGTGCCTCCTGAACCAAAATCTGCTGAAAGACCGGGGTTAGACCAAATAGCATCTATCATGCCAATTACAATAGCATCGTTATACCCGCTGTAACTAAGTTGCCCTGCGCCTATAACACCAACTGCTCCTTTGTTTTCCATTCTAATTAACTTTTCAGCAAAACAATTTGGTTGGTAAAACTCTCCAGTATGACAATTTATACTAAAAACAACAGGTAGTAAATCTCCATTTGTAAGGTTGGTCATTTCACTTGTTGTAAAACGAGGGTGCACCCAACCTGAGCCACCGGAGTATCCATGGTCTCTATGGAAAACAAGAAATTTACCTGCATTTATTGCTGTTGTAATATCTGTAGCACCTCCGTTCCAATTAAAACTTGGATCTCGTAATTCGGCAGGTAAGTCTTGACCATCGGAATAAGAGGTATTATTAAATTTTAAAGTTGTACGATCAGCATCTGTATCTGTATAATATATTCTTTCGGAGGTATATCCTATATTTTGCATATAATCTCTTATATTTTCACTTGTATGGCAAAATCTTCTGTCGGCAAAGCCGTCGCTAACATTATCGTCATCACCATCTTGATATTGAGCACAGTTTAACATATTTTGATAGTAACTGGCATCTGTTACCGGTGTTTTTTCATATTTTATAATTTTATTTACAACTACTGTTGCTTCCGCAGACGATGAAACAGATATACGTCCGTGTGCCATATCGGAATGCCAATCAGTAGCTCCGTCCATACATGAAAAATATAAATCAGTAGCAAAATCATCTCCATCGGAATTTTGACTAATATCACCCGGAACTGCAAATGCTCCATCATGGTCTCCTATTATAACAAAGTAATCAGGTTTTGGTGTCCAAGCGGCATATCGGCTATGAACCGCTGTTTTTACCTCTGCAGCGGTCCAACTTGATTGTGAAACCACATCAACTTTATAACCAAGTTGTCGTTTCCAGTTTGCAAGGTCATTGGCTTGATTAAAATATTCATCATGTGTAATTATAATATAGTTATTAGAACCAACTTCATCAGTATCATCGCTGTAACTTTTGTTTTCTAATGAAACTCCATCCGGAATACAAGTTGAATTTACAACTTTTCGCTTCAGCATATTTGTATAATGTAAAGAATTTTCGGTTTTAATATAATCGAAAGAATTATTTTGTCCGTTGTATTCTAATCTGTATTTAATATTGGAATATACTCTTATTTTTCCGGTAACCGGATTGAATTGGACAGGACGAATTTGTACCGTTGCAAGTGGTGTTCCTCTGCTGATACTTATATCAATAATTTCAGCAATATTCTCCGGAAAAAATTTATTAGCTCCGTAAATTGCTTCATCTTTTTCAAATTCAGGTTCAGGGTCGCCTTCGGAATCGCTGGCAGGTTCTAAGGCAGGGTGGAACATATAGCCTTCATACTCAATGAAATTTGCACTTACAATTACAATATTGCCAAGCGAACTTTTAGGCATTGCAATTATTTCGTTTCGAGCCGGTAAAGCGGGAGCTCCCACTTGCGACATACTCGAAAAACCTTCGATGTGCATAAAATCATAAGGTGTATTTTCAACTTCTGTACCTGATATATATGCACCTGTAAAATTATATGCAATTTCAAAGCCTCCCGTCTCCAAGTCTTTTGTTGCCCTGAATGGCATTGTGGACTCGCTTTGCGAATCAGTTTCTTCTTCGGTAAACGAAAGATACTTATTCTGTCCGTAAATTTCAGTGAAGCTTACAAGAAATAGAATCAATAATAATAAATTTACTTTTTTCATTTTATCTGTATTTTGGTTAAATTTCGTATAATTTTTGGGGATAATTATAAGTATATATTAACAAGTACAGATAAGTTTAAAAAAAGTTGCACCATTTCTAAAATATTTTACTTTTTATTTCAAGAATTGTTCAAGTAAACCTGTAAGTTGCTCAACAGTAATATATTTAATAATAATTCTTTTATCTTTATTAAGAAGAAAAATTGTAGGAGTACCATGTATATTATACAATTCTCTGAAATTTGTATAGTTTTTAGGGTCATGTACATTTATCCAGTTGTAATAATCATTATCTTCAATATATTTTTTCCACAGTTCTGTTTTATCATAAGAGTAAACTGCATAAA
>JAOZMN010000195.1:3529-5923 GCA_029934265.1 Bacteroidales bacterium | reverse complement strand
AGGCGAAAAATTACCCGATTTTATTTGTAAAGAAATTAACGATGAATATTATTTTTTCTTTGCTAATCCGAAAGCTCAAAATTTGAAGTTGCCTTTGGATTACGGACAATCTTTTTCGGAAAAAACAATATCTAAAAGTATAAAAATTAATGCTTTTGATAAAATTTTCGATTTAGTACTTAAATTTGAACCTTATCAATCAATAATGCTGAAAATTAATAAAAAAGGAAGTATTGAGTATGTTGATATTAATTATGTTCCCAATACACCGGAACGAGAAACAGCAGACAATGAATAATAAGTTTGGTTAAATTTTGTAAGTATTTGAGAATAATAAAACTTTACAATTTCAATATAAGATGAAACGAAAATTAATAATTATATCGTCGTCGGGTTTATTAATTTTGCTTGTCGGATTTCTTTTATTAAGCGGAATTACTTGTAATCAGACAGAAAAAATAACACAACTCGAACAAAAAATAAGTTTACTTAAAGAAGAAAACATACCTGTAAAGTTCAAAATATTGAACAAAAAAGACGGAAAAATAAGTGTTGCCGTTAAATTTTTTGATTCACAAGAAAAGTCCGAACCGATAAATCGTTTGGTCGAAACTTTTGAAGGTAACGAACTCTCTTTTGACTTTCTTATAATTTCCGTTAAAGATAAAAAATTAATATTTACTTATAAAATTTATACCGACAAAATTGCACCGATAAACGGTAAAAATATTACCGATTTGTACGACAAAAACGGTTTTCCGCAAATATTTTACCATAAAGGAATTGACAAAGAATTTAAAGAAATTTTGTCTGCTGTATTTACAAAAATAAAAACAGGCAATTACGATGCCGATGATAAATATTTTGGAAGTATGGTACACGATGTCGCCGGTTTCAAACAATATAAAGAAGGACGAATATATAAAATAATAACCCGCACCAAAGGCGGTATTGAAGTACTTGAAGATTAAAGTCTAAAAATAACACTTGAAAAATGCAGAAAAAAAAATTACTCGGAAAAACATTTTCCGAAATACAAGAAATTGTAAACGAACTTGGTTTTCCGAAATATACCGCAAAGCAGATAACAGATTGGCTGTATAAAAAAGATATAACGGATATTGACCAAATGTCCAATCTTTCTAAAAAGAACAGAGAAGAATTAAAATCCGGCTATGAATTTGGGACAAAAGTACATACGCATTTCCAAACATCGCAAGACGGTACAAAAAAATATTTATTTCCTGTTTCGGACGGAAAATTTATCGAAGCTGCATTTATTCCTGATAAAAATAGAAATACGCTTTGTGTTTCTACTCAAATCGGTTGTAAAATGGCTTGTGAATTTTGTGCTACCGGCAAACAAGGTTTTCAAGGACAACTTTCTGCAAATGAAATACTTAATCAGATAAAAAGTTTGCCTGAAAGTGATATTCTTACAAACTTTGTTTTTATGGGAATGGGCGAACCATTAGATAATATTGACGAACTTCTGAAAGTCCTTGAAATATTGACTTCCGACTACGGTTATGCAATGAGTCCCAAGCGAATAACCGTTTCTACCATAGGAATAAAAAAAGAACTCCGCCGATTTCTTGAAGAAAGTAAATGTCATCTTGCTTTAAGTATTCATAATCCCTTTGAAGACGAGCGTTTAAGCATAATGCCGGTTCAGAAAACCAATAAATTATCTTCTGTTATCGACATTATAAAAGAATACGATTTTTCCGGACAAAGACGTTTTTCTGTTGAATATATAATGTTTAAAGATTATAACGACCAAGTTAGGCACGCAAAAGAACTTGGACGAATTTTAAGAGGTATAGAAAGCAGAATAAATTTGATACGTTTTCACAAAATTCCCGGAAGTAATCTCGAAGGAACTTCAAATGAAAATATCGAACTTTTTAAAACCGAACTTGAAAAACAAAGAATACTTACAACTGTCAGACGTTCAAGAGGTTTGGATATTGATGCTGCTTGCGGTTTGCTTTCTACCAAAATAAAATCAGCCTAAAAATTTTGTAAGTACTCTTATGTAAGTTTATCTGCGGTGAGGGTTTTGTCGTTTGTTGTATTTGCGTAACAATCATGTTGTTAGTAGATTACACGTGTGGCTTTGCCTTATTAAACAGACATAAGACCTTTTTTAGCTTATTACAAATTAGAAACAGATGAAAAAGATACCTGTAATTATTATAATTATTTTATTTATATCCGGTTTTTCATATTCTCAAAAAATATCCAAAGCATATAAATATCTGAATGAAAAAAATCTTGATAAAGCATTTACGGAATTTAGTAAATGTATCGAAAAAAAAGTAGAAATAGTCCCTGCAAAGTACGGACTTGCACTTATTTATGCAGATAGTTCTTATGTGAAAACAAATTATT
>JAOZMN010000195.1:0-3519 GCA_029934265.1 Bacteroidales bacterium | reverse complement strand
GCATATAATTATTTGAAATATGTCGGAAAAAGATATAAGAATACCAAAAATAAATTAGAGCTTAAAAGCAAGTACGGAATAGACCTTGAAACTATTGCCAAAAAGAAAAAAGAAATTCTGCAAATCGAATATGATAAAGTAAAAAATAAAAATTCGATAGCTTTGCTTAATAATTTTACTGCAAAATATCAAAATACGGAAGAGGCTAAAAAAATTAAATTAAAAAGAGACAGTTTGGCTTACGAAAGAGCCAAACAAGTAGATAATTACACGGCTTACAGTAGTTTTTTCGATTTATATACCGATGCAAAACAAGTTCCTGAAGCAAAAAAAAGATACAAAGAATTATGGTTTGATATTTATAATGCTTATGTCGCTGACGGTGAATTAAAATCATTGAAAATATTTGAAAACAGCTATCCTGATTTTCCTTTTTACGGAGACGAAACTCGAAAAAATAAAATACTTGCAGTTAAAGCGTTTAAGTTGCAATTAAATAAAGGATATTTAAAAGAAAATGACAGTTTGTATTTTGATTATATTAAACACTCTACCGGTAAAGCTTTAAATTATACAGTTTTACAACGATACATAGAGCCGGAAATATTAAACAAAAAATATTCCGAAGCCGTAAAGAAAATTAATGAATTAATGATGTATTTTCCAAATGATGACAGACCGAAAAAATTATTGAAAGTACTTAAAAATCCTCAAAAAGAAATAAGCAAAATCGGAATAAGTAAAAATATAAACACCGATTATGCCTTAGAATATGCCGCAACATTGACCGCTGACGGTAAAACCTTATATTTTTGCGGAATGAATCGTTCCGACAATAAAGCTCTCGGAAACGAAGACGTTTTTATGTCGAAAAAAAATAACGGTAAATGGACAACTCCCGAAAATATAAAATCAATAAATACGCCGGAATTACATGAAGCCCCTTTGTCTATTTCTGCAGACGGAAATACAATGTTAATGTACTCATCTTCTGATATTTATTACGTAAATAAGACAAAAGACGGCTGGACAAAAAAACGAAAATTTCCCGCAATAAATGACCGCAAATACTGGGAGGCCGATGCAATGATAACTGCCGATGGAAATGCCCTGTTATTTATAAGCGACCGTAAAGGAAATATTGGTAATTATCACGGATTTTCCTCAAAATTTAACGGTTCAACTACCGGAAATACAGACATTTATGTTTCCTTGAAAACTCAAACCGGCTGGAGCGAACCTGAAAATATCGGTGATATTATAAATACTCCTTACGGTGAAAGAAGTCCGTTTTTGCACCCTGATATGAAAACCATGTATTTTAGTTCTGCCGGACATGGTTCTGTCGGCAAATTAGATGTTTATAAAACTACCCGATTATCAGATACTTCATGGACATTATGGTCAGAACCCGAAAATTTGGGAACGGCAATAAATACCCCAAACGATGAATATGATTATCGCATTTCAACAGACGGAACAACAGCGTATTACTCCGCTTTCAGTGAAAATAATGCAGATATTAAAGTTTTTGAAATACCGAAAAATTTACGTCCTGCAACGGTAACTACAATTTCCGGAAAAATAACAGATAAAGAAAAAAAAATATTAACAGGTCGAATACGGTGGGAAGATTTGGAAACAGGAAAAACTATCGGATTTGCAGACAGCGACCCGAAAACAGGACATTATATTATTGTACTTCCTAATGGTAAAAATTACGGTTTTTTTGTCGATAAAGAAAATTATTATCCGGCTTCCGGCAATGTTAATTTGATAAAAGTTGCTCAAAATAAAGATATTACACAAGATATAGTTTTAATTTCAGTTGAGCAAATGATTAGTTCGGGTATTTCGATAAATATAAAAAATTTATTTTTCGAGTTTAATAAATCTCAAATAAAATCGGAATCCTTTCCGGAATTAAATCGACTTGCAAAATTCATTAAATCACAACCGAATATTAAAATTGAAATTTCCGGACATACCGACAATAAAGGAACATCGGACTATAATAAAAAACTTTCGGAAAGTCGAGCAAAATCCGTAAAAAATTATCTTGTAAAAAAAGGCTGTAACTCACAAAACCTGACAGCAAAAGGCTACGGCGACACAAAGCCGGTCAGCACCAACGATACCGACAAGGGCAGAGCTGAAAACAGAAGAGTTGAATTTAAAATTGTAAAATAAGGTCTTCGACCTTTTTAATGGGGCAAAGCCGTATTTATAAAAATTTAATAAGCAGTTTGTTAGATGACAGTTGATGCAAAAAAATTCTATTAATATTTAATAGCTTCGACTAAAGCGACAAAGTTTACACTAATTCTTGTCTGAACTCGTAAGTTTTTCGTATTTTGCGATAAAGTTTTTCAGCTTCCGGATAGTTTAAAGATTGTTGTCCATCGGAAAATGCAATTTCGGGTTGCTTGTGCATTTCAAAAATAATTCCGTCTGCACCCGACATTATTGCGGCAAGTGTTACCGGTTCTACAAATTGTCGTATCCCTATTGCGTGCGAAGGGTCAACGATTACCGGTAAGTGAGTTTTTTCTTTTAAAATCGGTACAGCATTCAAATCCAAGGTGTTACGATATGCTTTTTCATAACTTCTGATACCTCTTTCGCACAAAATAATCTGCTCGTTTCCTGCTGAAAATATATATTCTGCCGAAAATAAAAGTTCGTCTATCGTTCCGGCAAGTCCTCTTTTAATCATTACCGGCGTGTTTGTTTTTCCAAGTTCGTCCAACAAATTAAAATTCTGAGAATTTCTTGCTCCTACCTGAAAAATATCCACATAATCAACCATATCGGCGATTTGTGAAACTTGCATTACTTCGGTAATAATTTTAATTCCTTCGGCTTTGCAGTGTTTATAAAAAACTTTCAAACCTTCGATTCCTAAACCTCTGAAAGAATACGGAGAACTGCGAGGCTTAAAAACTCCACCTCTCATTATCTTTACATTATTTTTTTTAAGATGTTTAACTATGTCAATTATTTGTTCCTCACTTTCTATCGAGCAAGGTCCTGCCATGATTGCAAACTCATTAGGTGAAATTTTTACATCGTCTCCCAAGTCAATTTCGGAATAGTTTGTTTTCCACTTTCGTGAAACAAGTTTATAGCTGTCGCTTACTCTGTGAATGTCTGAAACTCCTTCAAGATAACCGATTTGTCGAATGTCTATTTCACCTTTACCGATTGCCACAAGGTAATTTCCTTGCTGTGTTTTAACTTCGGAGGCAGAAAATTTATAATCGTTTAAAGTCTTTAAAATTAAAGATTTATTTTGTTCTTTGATGTTATTTTGAAGCTGAATTATCATTTTTTTATTTTTAAAATTTAATCCTGTTTTACTCAAATAGATTTAAAATAACTTATAGAAAAGTTTGCAAAGCTTTTGTAATCATACCGATTATTAGTAATTTGCAAGCAAAATTTTTAAATCGTGCAAAAATATAAAAAAACACCGGAAATATTAAAATTTACAGATAAAAATATCCAAGATAAAGACCA
>JAOZMN010000194.1 GCA_029934265.1 Bacteroidales bacterium | reverse complement strand
GTAATTTCCGTGCTTAATAATCACCGCTTTATTTGCTCCGGGTATGCTGAAAACCTGCGAAATCACACCTCCGTAAATACTGTAAACTTGACCGAAACCGGTGGCGGTAATATCAATACCGTCGTTTCGGATTGTAACATCATCTAATACAGGGTGTCGATGGTCTCCAAAAGTCTGACTGATAATCCCTGTTACCGGCAGGGAAAATTTGCCTTTATTTTTTGCAAAATTTTTATTTTCAGGTATTTTCGCATTTTTTTCTATTTTATTTTTTTTAAGAATTTCTTCTCTTATTTTTTTTAATAAAGCTGTTTTATTTTTTTTCGCTCTTTCGTATTCTCTTTTTAATTCCGCTTTGCGTTTATTTAATTCTTTCAATAAATTATTTTGTTTTTCTTTATTTTTATTTAATCGGACTAATTTATTATCTTTTTTTTGATTAAGTTCTATTTTTCTTAATTTGTCTTGCTCCAATTCGTTGGTTATGACTTTAAGACTGTCATAATTTTGTTTTAATTGCAGAATTATATGTTCTGAATATTCTTTAAAATAACTAAGGTATTTCAAACGTCTGTATGCTTGTGTAAAATCCTCTGCTGCAAGAATATACATAGTTTTATCACTTACACTTTTTGTTTTATATATCAAAAAAATCAATTTTTCGTACTGTTTTTTTTGAACAAGTAATTTTTTTTCTAAATCTTTAATTTTTAACTTGTTGGTAGTAATACTATTTTCTAATTCGTTTATACTTCCGGATATTTCTTTAATATATTTACGTGTATTATCGTACTCAACACTAATCAGATTAAGACGTTGCAAGGAAACTTTTGATTTTTTTTCGGTTTCGGACAGTAAACTTTTTGTTTTAGATAATTCGTTTTCTAATTTACTGAGATTATTTTGCCCGAAACTCGTATTTAATGTCCCGATAAGGAAAACTAAATACAATAAAATATATTTTATAGTAATATTTGGATTGTACATTTTTGAATTTAAAATCTTTAAACTGTTTATTAAAATTCAATACGTTTATACTTACTGCTTATTTTAAATGATGCTGAAACTTCTTTATTTACATAAATTTTATCATAAGTCAATAAAAAACTTGTTTTGTCTGTTTCTTTTCCAAAATTAATATCTATTTTTTGAGGAAACTTTTTCGTAGTAAGTATTTGAAAATCTGTATATTCTAATGATAATTCTTCTTTTTTATTCTTAAAAACGGCATTAACTTTCGATATTTTATAACTATTTTTATCAACTTCTATTTTATGTACAATCGAATCTGAAATTTCTTTTGTAAAAAAACAAAAAAGAGAATCGGTGGTGAATTTATAAGGTTTCAAACTTTCCTTAGCGTTGTTACTGTTGGGATATGTAAAAAATTCATCGGTTAATATTGCTTGAACAGATAAAAAATCGACTTCTATTCCAAATCGTTTTTTAATATATTCATAATCGCCAACAAAATATTCTGATTTTAAGCGATTTATAAATTTTACGCTATCTTTTGTAAGCAAAATTCGAGCAAGTTCTATACCCATTCCGGGCGAAAGTGAAACTCTTATAAATGAATCTCTATCCATATTTATTCGTCCTCCTATGGACATATTTTGAGTTTTGGTTTCATATTTCGATGAAAATTTAATTTTAAGTGTGTTAAATTCCAGATAAGCATTTTCTACGCTGTCTATAAATTTGTTTTTTATTACGGAAATATCATTTTTATTGTCTTTCTTATGATTTTTTTTGAAAATTCCGCAAGAAAATAATTGTAAAGATATTATAAATATCAGTATTATTTGTAATGATTTTTTTGTTTGAAAATTCATATAAACAGTTGATAATTAATAATTTATTTGTATATTTTTTCGCAATCAGCCCCTTAGGGTTTTAATTAAAAGACTGTAAATTAAATATTTAGATTCTTTAAATTTTAGCTGTTTCTATTTTATTTTTTATAAACAAATTTTTAATTTCTTTTTTGTATTTCGTAATTTCTTCAAACATAAAGTCTTCGACTTAATCAATAAGTTTTATTTTTAATTTTTTCTTCTAACAATATTGAAGAACTTCCTTTTAATTTTGCTTGTTTCCAATATTTTACGGCTTCTTCAATTTTATTTAATTTAAAAAGTATGTCTCCGTAACGTTCTAAAATTTGCGGATTATCAGGCATTTTTTCTATAGAAATTTGTATGGTTTCCAATGCTTTTTGATATTCTCCTTTCATCAATAAAATTCTTGCATAAGTATCGTTAAAAAACGGTGATATAGAATTAACAAGCAAACATTTTTTTACAAGTTCTTCTGCAAAATTAAGCCTTCTGTTACTTTGAGCAAGTGTGAAAGCATAAGTATTTTTTATAAAATAATTCTCCGGATATTTATTCAATAAATTATCAAATATTTCATCTGCTTTTTTATATTTTTTTTGCTTGTCGTGTGCTTGTGCAAGAAATGTAAGAAAATCTATTTTAAGTTTAACATTATCAACAACAAGTTCTTTCCCTGCGGACAAATATTTTACAGATTCATCATATTTTCCAAGTCTGTAAGCAGATAAACCTGCATAGAAATATATTTCAGCTTGGTTAGGATAAATTTCAGTCAGTTTTTTTGCTTCATGGTACAGGTTAGAATAATTAAACATACTAAGCTCTAACTCCAACAGCTTTTTCATTGATTTCAAAGAACTTGTACTTATTTTATAAGCATTGCGAAAATATTTTATTGCTTTTAATTTGTTCGCTTTTTGTAAATAATGTTCGGCATAAAGAATATAAATTTGATAATTTTCGGGATATTCATTTTCAATAATTTTTAATAAACTTTCAATTTCAGCTTCCGTAAAATTATAAACTATATCTTGCAGAAAAATTGAAATTTTACGATTTAACTCAATATCAGATGATTGAAATGCTTTTTTTATCGAATTAAGAAAATTATTTTTGTCGTTTTTAAGTTTGTAAAATGCGGCAAGAGATAGGTGTAATTTTCCGCTATTCGGATATTTTTCCGCTAAATTATCAAAAACTGTCTGTGCTTGCAACAAGTTATTGTTTGCTATGTAATAATCAGCATAAAGTAATTGGTAATCAATATTAAAAGGATACTCTGCAGTTAATTCATTCAATAATTCTTTTGCTTTTTCAAATTCATCGAAACTCATATACAAATCAAATAATACTAAACTTTCATCTTGATTTATTCCGAAATTATTTTTTAATTCTTCATATAGTATGATTATTTTTTCTGTTTTATCAAGCATTTTATTCAAGTTTATAAGCTCTTCATAAATAAATCTTTTATTAGGATATTTTTTTTTCAAACCGGAATAAATTATTTCAGCTTCCGGATATTTTTTACCTGCAATATATGTTTCAGCAAGTTGTAAGTCGTACCAAATATTATTTTTCTCGATACTGACAGCGTTACCGGCAAATGTTTGTGCTGTTTGAATATCATTTTTTTTCAGATAAATACTTGAAAGCAAATAATTTGAAGCTGCACTTTCTTTGTTTATCGACAAGCAAGTCATATATAAATTGACTGCTTCTTGGTCGTTACCAAGCATACGTTGTTTGCTGGCTTCAAGAAAGTTTTTTTGAAACTTAAAATTATCGTAATTTATATTTATTCCTGTTTTTTTAGTATTGTTACAAGCTAAAATAGTTAATAATATCGGTATTATTAATATGTATTTTTTCAATGTTTTTTATTTAAAAATTTAAACTCAAATAGTAGAATAATCCCCGATACTCAATTCGTCCGGTTTACCGGAAATAGAGACATAATTCCCCACCATAGAATTAGTAATATTGACATTTTTAATTCTACTGTTTGTATAAATTATTGAATTTTCAATTACTGAATTTTCAATGTCGGTATCCGGTTCAATAGAGACATAAGGTCCTATAACCGAATTTGTTATTTTTACATTTTCTCCTATATAAACCGGTTCTATAAACACTGAATTTGTGTTTTGAAGCGTTTTGGAAATTTTACCGGCTGAATTTATAAGTACATTTTTGTTAGTATCGACAGTTGCATTTTTATTTCCACAATCCATCCATTGCTTAACGGTTCCGGTTTTGAAAACAAGTTTTTTATTCTTCATATTTTCCAAAGCGTCCGTAAGTTGAAATTCACCGTTTACGGTAATTTTATTATCCAATAAATATTTAAGTTCATTTCTGAAATTTTCACCGTTTTTAAAATAATAAATTCCTATTATTGCGAGCTTGGAAACAAATGTTTTCGGCTTTTCTATAAAATCGGAAATAATACCGGCTTTATCAAGTTTCACCACTCCGAATTGTTCCGGTTTATCTACTTCTTTAACCCAAATAACAGAATCGGCTTCTTCTTCGAGTTTGAAATTGGCTTTAAAAAGCGTATCAGCAAAGGCTACGATAACTTTTCCTTTTAATGATTTTTCGGCACAATAAATTGCGTGTGCCGTACCGAGTGCTTCGTTCTGATAATATATACTTCCCTTAGCATCAAGTTTTTGAGCTATCGAAAGTAATGTATTTTCAACTTCTTTCCCAAAATTTCCTATAATAAACGCAATTTCATCAATTTTACTTTCCGAAAGTTGTGTAATATCTGTTGCAAGTCGTTCTACTATTGATATTCCGGCTATTTTAAGCAAAGGTTTCGGTGTGGATAGTGTATGAGGACGCATTCTTGTTCCCATACCTGCCATTGGTATTATTAATTTCATATTTTTATAATTTTTTTTGGCATGTTTCATAAGTGCAAATTTCTGCGTTATTTTGAAGTTTTAAAATCCTCATTTACAGCCGGTAAACTCCGGTTTTAAAATTTCAAAATGCCTTAAACTTTACACTTCTGAAACATACCTTTTTTTTATATTAAAAGACCTTAAAACAACAAAGAATTTTCATCGTATTGTATTTTTCCGAGATGTTCGTAAGCTGTTTTTGTAACTCTTCTGCCTCTTGGGGTTCGGTCGATTAATCCTTCCATTATTAAATACGGTTCATAGACTTCTTCTATAGTGCCTCGCTCCTCCCCGACTGCGGTTGCAAGTGTACTTAATCCGACCGGTCCGCCGGAAAATTTATTGATTAAAGTCAGCAAAATTTTATTATCCATTTCATCGAGACCTTTTTTGTCGATATTGAGTGCATCGAGCGAAAATTTTGCAATTTCCATGTCGATAGTTCCGTTTCCTTTTACTTGTGCAAAGTCCCTAACCCTTCTTAATAAGGCATTTGCAATTCTCGGTGTTCCTCTGCTTCTTCTCGATATTTCTATGGAAGCATCATCATGAATAGGTACGTTAAGTATTTTTGCCGAACGCTTTATGATAGTTGTAAGTGTCGGGACATCGTAATATTCGAGCAAAAACTTTATTCCGAATCTTGCTCGAAGCGGTGCGGTGAGCATTCCGGCTCTTGTAGTTGCTCCCACAAGCGTAAATGGGTTTAAAGATAGTTGCAAGGAACGAGCCGATGGTCCTTTATCTATCATTATATCAATCTTATAGTCCTCCATTGCAGAGTACATATATTCTTCAATAACCGGTGAAAGTCTGTGAATTTCATCTATAAAAAGAACATCGTTTTCATCAAGATTTGTAAGCAAACCTGCCAGATCTCCGGGTTTATCGAGAACGGGACCGGAAGTTATTTTCATGTTTACGCCAAGCTCGTTTGCCACGATATTCGACAATGTAGTTTTTCCGAGTCCGGGCGGACCGTGTAAAAGCACATGGTCTAAGGCTTCGGAACGCATTTTGGCGGCTTTCACGAAAATTTTTAAATTTTCTACAATTTTATCTTGTCCTGTAAAATCGGTAAAATCAGCGGGGCGTAAAACTACTTCGAGTAATTTTTCTTTTTCGTTTATGTTATTTGCTCTTATGTCCAAGTTTTTTTGAATTAAAACGTTATTTTTTAAATAAGGTT
>JAOZMN010000193.1 GCA_029934265.1 Bacteroidales bacterium | reverse complement strand
TTGATAATTACACCTTTTATTATATATCTTTTGTTCGGATATTTTAACAAAAGCAATAATATTTCGGAGCAATTCAAATTCGATAAAACACAAAAAATAAGTAAAATATTAATTATAAAAGGATTAGACAGTCTTTCGGTAGAATATCAAAACGAAAAACCTGTATTAAATTCAAAATTTGAAGTCCGAAATGAAACATTGATTTTTTTTTTGAAAACAATAAAAACTTTAAGAATAAAATTTCCTGTTCCTAAATCGGAAATTGATTCGATTGAAAATAAAATCAATGAATTAAAGCATGAAATTTTTGTTTATTCCGATAATGAAATTTTATTACATTGGTATATAGGAGAGTACAGCGGAAAATATAAAGCAACTTATATGCGAGATGGCGAAAATAATCTTCCATATCTTGTAAATATCCCCGGTAGGGCAAACGATATGACAAAGCGTTTTGAAGTTTCAGAACTTTATTGGCGTACCGACAAAATTTTTAATTACTCTCCAAATGAAATAAATAAAATTTCACTCGAATATACTCAAAAACCGGAAAAATCGTTTGTAATAGAAAAAACAAATGATAAATTCTTGATAAGTACAAAATCAGGAATATTGCCGGAAGAAAAAATCAATAAAGAAAACTTAAATTATTATTTTGGATATTATTCTTCGGTAAGTTTTGATTATATTTTTACGGATATTTCGCAAGCAAAAAAAGATTCGATACTTGCCGTAAAATCGGAACATATCATAAAAGTAACAGATAATAAAGGAATTACAAAAACACTAAAAACATATTTGCGTTTCAATAATGGACAACAAGACCTAAATAAACTAAACGCATCTATAAACAACGACAAAGATATTGTAATAATATCGTATTATTCCATAGATTTAATTCTCAAAGAACCTGAATATTTTTTAAAAATAAATAATAAACCTTAAACCTTTTAAAAATGAATAAATTAAAATTTTCTGTGATTATCGGATTGCTTGCTATCGTTTTTAGTTTTTCTGCAAGAGCACAAGATGATTCTATGTTTGAAAAAAAAGGATTTGTAATAATTTCGGCAGGAACAAATTATGATGCGTCCCTGAAAATTGCAAAAGAAGCCGCAAAAAAATTTTCTTACAAACTGGATTTAAGAGACCATATTCAAAATGATATAATCGGACTTACAATTCCGGAAACCGTTTGCGAAGAACACGGATTTGAATTTCCTGCGTACATAGTAAGAGGCAGATATGATGATGGGAAATACGTATCAATAGAATATACAGACAGTTACGAAGGTTTTACTCCCGGATATTATATAGTTGTAGTTGCAAGCGGGTCGAAAGGAAACAAAGAATTAACGGAAGCATTATCGGAAGCAAAAAAAATCTATAAAGGTGCTTACATAAAATACGCAGATGTTTATCAAGGTTGTATTCATTAAGCAATTAACAGTGAACAAATTACAATTAACAATGTGTAAAATTCTTAAAATTACAGACCTCCGTCTGTTTTAACACTTTTAACTGCTATATGTCTGACAGTTAATGCATTGCATTGAGTTTTCAATAACCGGACATCGCAAATATACTCAATTCATAAACCCTTAATTTTTAGCAATTTACAAATATAAAACAACTGCATTTTATAACAAGTATTAGCCAAAATACTAATAATAAAACACTTACAAAAACAAACAACGTACAGTTTTTCAGCCCATATTTTTGAGGTCTGAAATTAATAAGTTTTGTATAAAAATATTCTTTTTATACAGAGCTTATTAATAAACTCCACAATTTATTAAATGAGTAATTTACCTCTTGCGGAGCGTTTGCGTCCCAAAACTTTGAACGGATATATCGGACAGGAACACCTTGTCGGGAAGGGAGCCGTTTTACGTAAAATTATCGACAGCGGAAATGTGCCTTCCTTTATTTTGTGGGGACCTCCGGGAGTCGGCAAAACTACTATTGCCACAATAATATCCAAAAAATTAGAACGTCCTTTTTATACTTTAAGTGCTGTAAGTTCGGGCGTTAAAGATGTCAGGGAAGTTATCCGAAAGGCAAAAAGCAATCGTTTTTTTAATAGTCCGAATCCTATTCTTTTTATTGATGAAATTCACAGGTTCAGCAAATCACAACAGGATTCTTTGCTTGGAGCGGTAGAACAAGGTGTAATTACACTTATCGGAGCCACTACGGAAAATCCGTCTTTTGAAGTAATTTCGGCTTTACTCTCTCGCTGTCAGGTTTATGTGCTGAAGTCAATGGAAAAACCGGCTTTGGAAAAATTATTAAATAAAGCATTGTCGGACGATATTATTCTGAAAGAAAAAAATATAAAAGTAACCGAAAATGAAGCTCTGTTCCTGTATTCCGGAGGCGATGCAAGAAAATTGCTTAATGTATTGGAAATAGTTGTAAATTCTTTTGAAACAGATGAAATAGAAATTACGAATGAAATTGTAACAGATTGCTTACAACAAAATATCGCACTTTACGATAAGGGAGGCGAAATGCACTACGATGTAATTTCCGCTTTTATAAAATCGGTGCGCGGAAGCGACCCGAACGCTTCTGTTTACTGGCTTGCAAGAATGATTGAAGCCGGCGAAGATGTGAAATTCATTGCTCGCCGACTGATAATTCTTGCAGCCGAAGACATCGGACTTGCGAATCCGAATGCTTTGCTGATTGCTAATAATTGTTTCAATGCCGTAAATATTATCGGTTTTCCGGAAGCAAGAATAATTCTTTCGCAAGCGACTATTTATTTGGCTTGCTCGCAAAAAAGTAACTCTGCATATATGGCAATAAAAGATGCCCAAGAACTTGTAAAACAAACAGGCAGTTTGTCGGTTCCGTTACAGCTGCGAAATGCTCCGACAAAATTAATGAAACAACTCGGATACGGTAAAAATTATAAATATTCTCATTCGTACAGCGGAAATTTTATCGAGCAAGAATTTATGCCGGAAGAACTTACAAATAACACCTTATACAATGCCGGAAATAATCCGCAAGAACTGAGACATAAAGAATATCTTAAAAAACTTTGGAAAGAAAAATACTGAAAACAATGAACAATTTACAATGAATAATGAACAAATTTTACAACACCTAAATCAAAACTATGATAAATAATTTACCGTACATCAAAAATACAGATAAAAATAATTTTTTTTTGCTTGCAGGTCCTTGCGTTGTTGAAAGTGAAAAAAATGTTTTTGAAATTGCAGAAAAAGTAATGGAAATTACTCAAAAACTTCAAATTCCTTATGTTTTTAAGGCTTCTTACAGGAAAGCCAATCGTTCTCGACTTGATTCTTTTTCGGGAATTGGAGACCCAAAAGCATTGAAAATTTTACGAAAAGTTAAAGAAACATTGAAAGTTCCTATTGTTACGGATATTCATACAGCACAAGAAGCAGAAATTGCGGCAGAAGTTGCGGATATTTTACAAATTCCGGCTTTTTTATGTCGGCAAACAGATATTTTGCAAGCCGCAGCAAAAACCGGCAAAATAGTAAATATCAAAAAAGGACAATTTTTATCGCCGGCTTCTATGCAATTTGCAGCAAATAAAGTAATTGAATCCGGAAATCCGAATGTAATGCTGACCGACCGAGGTACACAATTCGGTTACGGCGATTTAGTAGTAGATTTCAGAGGGATACCTGAAATGAAAAAAACAGGCTTTCCTGTAATTATGGATATTACACATTCTTTGCAACAGCCAAACAGTGTGTCCGGAGTTACGGGCGGAAAACCGGAAATGATTGAAACCATAGGTAAAGCCGCCATTGCCGTCGGTACAGACGGAATTTTTATAGAGACTCACCCAAATCCGAACCTTGCATTATCGGATGGTGCAAATATGTTGAAACTTGATTTGCTTGAAAACCTTCTTGTAAAATTAGTTGCAATTAAAAAAGCAATCAATTAGTGTCTTCGACCCCTATTTTATTTTTGCTTACGCATTGTAAAAATTTTTGAGCGGTCTTAGAGAAAGTACCGGCTTTTAAACTATTTTGCCACAAATACACGAATAAATAAATTCGTATATTTGTGGCAAAAAAATATTGCAAGTGTTCTATTCTTTAATACAAAAATGTCCTTTTGATTATGATTTTAACCATTAAAGCTCAACACCGAGTTTCTTTTCTATGTCATTAATATACATTTTAAAAGTTTTATCGGTTTCAGCAAGATTCAGAACTGTTTTATATGAATGCAAAACCGTTGCATGATTTTTTCCTCCGGTTTCGGCACCGATAGTAGCTAAAGAAAATTTTGTATATTTTTTACAGAAAAACATTGAAATTTGTCTGGCTTGCACGATTTCTCTTTTTCTGTTTTTAGCTTTTAACAAATTTTTATCCATATCAAAATACTCGCATACGGTTTCCTGTATTGAAGCTATGTTTATGTCTTTTTTGGTCTTTTTGACTAAATTATCAACCATAGAAACAGCTGTTTCCAAAGTTAGTTCTTTTTTAATCAAAGTTGAACGAGCGATTAGAGATATAAATGCACCTTCAAGTTCTCTTACACTTCCTGTAATGTTTTTTGCAAGATAATTTCTTACATCGTCCGGAAGATTTATTCCGTCGTTGTATGCCTTCTTTTGCAAAATTTTCACTCTCGTTTCGTAGTCCGGTTTGTCGATTTGAGCTGTCAAAGCCCACTTAAATCTTGAAATAAGTCTCGAATTAAGTCCTTCGAGTTCAGCCGGTGGACGGTCGCAAGTCATAATAATTTGCTTACCGTTTTGGTGAAGGTGATTAAATATATGAAAAAAACTGTCCTGTGTTCCTTTCTTTCCTGCAAATTCATGCACGTCATCAATAATAAGCACATCAATCATTTGATAAAAGTGCATAAAATCATTTCTGTTATTATTCAGAGAAGCTCTGGTAAACTGATTCTCGAACAAATTTGCGGAAATATATAAAACGGTTTTTTCCGGATATTTTTCTTTAACACCTATGCCGATTGCTTGTGCAAGATGCGTTTTTCCCATTCCGGGACCTCCGTACAAGAAAAAAGGATTAAAAGATGTTTTTCCCGGTCGTTCTACAACTTCTTTCCCCGCTGCGATTGCAATTTCATTGCACTTTCCTTCGATAAAATTATCGAAATTGTAATTAAAATTCAAACGAGGGTCAATACTGACTTTCTTTAAGCCCGGTATTATAAAAGGACTTTTAAATTCCTCGCCTGCTTTTATTCTTGCCGGTATGGGATTGTTCGACAAGTTCTTTCCTGTATTTCCGGGATATTTCACTGTTAAATCCTTGCCTTTAGTATTGTTTTTTTCAACAACAATACTGTATTCAAGTTTCGCTTCGGTTCCAAGTACTTTTCTAATCGACATACTTAATAAGTCGATAAAATTTGCCTCTATGTATTCGTAAAAAAAAGTACTTGGAACCCGAATAGTGAGTATATCGCCTGTAAGATTCATTGGTTCGATTGGCTCAAACCAAATACTATATAAAGTTTCCGGTATATTGTCTTTTATAAGACGCAAACAGCCGGACCATATTTCTTCATGGTTCTTTCTCATTCTATGATTGTATTTAATAATTTTAGGGGTGCGTTTCCAAGTGTAAAAGTGGAAAAAAAAAAGTTTATAAAAAAATGTTTTTTTACTTGACTTTTTCAATTATTGTATATTTATGTAATTGTCAAGTATTTAAGACGTAAAAAAAAATAAGTTTTTTTTAAATAGTTCATTCACAGCATTTTACAACATATCTCTGTGTTAATAAGTTGTTTATTAAACCATTAAAGGGTAAAATTAAAAGTATATATTTGATTACAAAATGTAAGGCTTGCATTACCCTTAAAAAAGAAACGATTTATACAAATCAAATGTTATATGAGGTCAGTCTAAAAAGTATATTTTTTCTCAATCAGACCCTTAGGGTTTTAGTTAAAAGGCTATAAATTAA
>JAOZMN010000593.1 GCA_029934265.1 Bacteroidales bacterium | reverse complement strand
TTATCTTCAATTACTTTTTTATTTTCGTCAATTATCGACATTAATTCTTTTTCGGCTTCTTCTCGTCCTTCTAAAATTCCATCGGAATAAGCAGTATCTATTGTATTTTTTAAATCTCGATAGTATTTTAAACTTTTTTCGTAACTTTTAATTTCTTCTTTATTGTAACTTGCAATTTCGGCTTCTTCAAAAAATTTAGAGAAAATTCCGGATAATATTTCCGGTTGATTTTCTAATTTGTGTAGGTTTTTTATGGCAAACAACCATTTATCAAAAGGCTCTGTCAGTTCAGTGATACTTTTGTCGAAATTCGGCATTTGTAAATAGATGTAGGTAAGTTTGTCGTAAAACACTTTGCCGGTGCGTGTATCGGTGAGTTTTACTTCGCTTACTACGGTTTTGTCTTTATCGTTGTCATCGAAACAAAAATCAAGTATGCCGATTGTGTAGATTTTTTTGAGTTTAAAATCCCAATCGCCTCGTTGTGCTTGCTCCTGTACGGCAAAAGAAGAGTAAAAAATACTGCGGTCTTTAAAAAAATTTTGCTTCGCTTTTTGTAACTCTATTATAAATTTTTCGCCTTTATCATTTTCGCAATGCAAATCAAAAATTGCTTTTCGGTCGAGCTGAGTATTGCCTTGTTTTTCTTTGTCGGTATATGTCAGGTTTACTATGTTTTCTTGGTCGGCAAGTAGGCAGTTCAGAAAATCTATAAGCAAATCTTTATTACGTTCTTCGCCAAAAAGACGTTTAAATCCGTAATCGGTGAAAAAATTTATATAGCGGTCGGTTAAGGTTGTCATGGCTTATTTTATATTGTAAAATTTATTAATTTCAACTATTTAATTCGGTTGGTAAAAACACCATAAATCCTTCTATTCTCAATAATTACAGCCTTTCACCCAATTTTTTCACAGTTTTATTTTTCCATTCGTAAAAAGTACCTTCTTTTATTTTTTGTCGTGCAACTTCTACAAGTTCGGAATAGAAAGCCAAATTGTGAATACTTGCTATTTGCGAAGCAAGTCGTTCGCCTGTTTTCATAAGATGACGCAAATAAGCCTTTGAATAAAAAGTACTTACATAAGAAGTTCCGGCAGGGTCGATAGCTGAAAAATCGGCTTCCCACTTTTTATTTTTGATATTTATTGTTCCTTCCCAAGTAAAAAGCATTCCGTTTCGGGCGTTTCGGGTCGGCATTACGCAGTCAAACATATCTACTCCTCTCGATATTCCTTCGAGAATATTTGCCGGAGTGCCTACTCCCATTAAATATCTCGGTTTTTCTTTGGGCAAAATACTGTCTGTTATTTCGAGCATTTCGTACATTGTTTCTGTCGGCTCGCCAACTGAAAGTCCTCCGATTGCATTTGCTTCGCAGTCCATTTCTGCTATTGTTTCACAAGATTGTTTTCTTAAATCTTTAAATGTACCGCCTTGTATTATAGGAAAATAATGCTGGTCATATCCGTATTTATTTTCGGTTTCTTTAAAATGTTTTATTCCTCTTTTGAGCCACTCGTGTGTTAAGTGCATAGAATTTTCGGCATATTTATAGTCGCAAGGATATGGCGGGCATTCATCAC
>JAOZMN010000192.1:3729-5959 GCA_029934265.1 Bacteroidales bacterium | reverse complement strand
TAAAAAGTAGATTTTCTCGGAATCAGACCCTTAGGGTTTTAAGTAACAAACTGTAAATTAAACATTTAGATTTGTCAAATTTTGTTAAACCAAACCCTAAGGGTCTTTTTATACCGAACTCATTAATTATCTTAATTCTCAAACCCCTCAGTGTCAAACTTTCAAAAAACTGTCTGACATATCAAGTAATTTTCATGAAAAACACTTCTCAAAAAATAATAAAAGATTTATATCGACAAGAATATAAAATTTATTTTCCGGACGATAAAAAAACAGGAATGCCCGAAGCCGGAAGTCTTGGTTTGCTTGCTTTGGGTTATAAAGGATTAATTGCATGGCGAAAAAGCAGAAGTGCCGAATATGAAGCGATAAAAGCCGAAAACATAACAAAAGAGAATGAGTAAAAAAAGAAAAATATTACTGATAGGTTGGGACGCAGCCGACAGAAAAATTATCGACAAACTTATTGATAAAGGCGAAATGCCTGCATTAAAAAGCCTGAAAGAAAATGGTTGTTACGGAAATTTATTGACACTCGACCCTCCTTTTTCGCCAATGTTGTGGACTACAATCGCCACAGGAAAATTGCCGGATAAACACGGTATTCTCGGATTTACAGAGCCTATGCCGTCCGGAGCCGGTATTCGTCCGGTCGCTTCTACTTCACGAAAAGTAAAAGCAATTTGGAATATTCTGACACAAGAAAAACTAAAAACTCACGTTGCCGGTTGGTGGCCTTCGCACCCCGCCGAAACGATTAAATGAATAATGATTTCAAATAAATATCAAACTCCAAACGGGAGGTCGGAAAATACCGGATTGAATGCCGGCACTGTCTATCCGCCCGAATTATCAGGACTGTTTTCGCATCTAAAAATCCACCCCGCCGAACTGACATCTGCACATATTTTACCTTTTGTTCCCAAACTTGCGGAAATAAATCAGGATAAAGACAGACGAGTAAGTAATATTGCCAAAAATATTGCAGAATGCAGTTCTTTACACAATTCCATTACTTGGATTATGGATAATCAAGAATGGGATTTTGCAGCAATTTATCTCGATACGATAGACCATTTTTGTCATGGATTTATGGATTTTCACCCGCCGAAAATGTCGAATGTTTCCGAAAAAGATTTTGAACTTTATAAAGATGTAATCGTTTCCGCTTACAAATATCACGATATGATGCTGGAAACTTTGCTTTCAATGATTGACAAAGATACCACTGTGATTTTGGTTTCCGACCACGGTTTTCATTCCGACGGTTTGCGACCTGTATTTATTCCGAACGAACCGGCAGGACCGGCGTATCAGCACCGAAATCACGGAGTTTTTTATGCTTCCGGACCGGGTATCAAAAAAAACGAAGAAATTTACGGACTTTCGCTTGTCGATATTACTCCTACATTGCTGTCGCTCTATGACTTACCGGTAGGAGACGATATGGACGGAACGGCACAAATACAAATTTTTGAAACTAAAAAATCGTTAAAATCAATTCCTTCTTGGGAAGAAGTTGAGGGAGAAGCCGGAATGCACCCCAAAAATATGAAATCCAATCCGGTTGAAACGCAAGAAGAAATCCGACAACTTATTGAACTCGGCTACATTGAAGACCCCGGCGAAGATTTCAAAAAAGCCGCAGAAAAAACAAAAGACGAAACCGATTATAATTTGGCACGAGTTTACATCGGCTCAGGACGATATAAAAAAGCAGTTCCTGTTTTAGAAAAATTATATGAAAAATATCCGTCCGAATCACGTTTTGTTTTCCGACTTTCCAACTGTTACAACGAGCAACAGGAATACGGAAAAAGTAGAAAATTATTAGTCGAATTACAAAAAAATATCTTTAAAAATATTTTATCGCAAGAAAATTTCGATAAAATAAAAGAAATAAAAATTCCGAACGAATTATCTTTCAAAGAAAAACAAAAAATATCAGAAAAAAAGCAAAATGAAATAAGGAAAACAGAACAGGCTCAAAATGATATTTTGAATATCAAATTTAAAGAAATAAATATTTTACTTAAAGAAAATAAAGCCGAAAAAGCATTAGAAATTCTTAATTCTTTTGAAACAGTTGCCGGAGCATATTCCCCGACAAAAAGAAATATGGTGCAATCCGGAAATATATACAGAAGTTTGGGCAAATATAAAAAAGCCGAAGAAATTTACACGGAAGTTGTCGAGAAAGACCCTCACAGTATCGGTGCATATTACGGAT
>JAOZMN010000192.1:0-3719 GCA_029934265.1 Bacteroidales bacterium | reverse complement strand
ATACGGATTGACACTCGTAAGTACCGCAAAAGCAGACTGGGAAAAAGCCATCGAAAGAGCATTGACAACAATCGAACTGAATTTTTATTATCCGGAAGCTCATTTTTTGCTTGGCAACGCATTGTACAATTTAGATGCTTTTGAACAATCAGTTCAAGCATTTGAATTATGCCTGAAAATGAAACCGGAATTAGGGAAAGCTCGAAATTTGCTTATCGAAATTTACATGGATTTTTTAAATCAGCCCGAAAAAGCAAAAATACACAAAAATTATTTTTCGGTTAAATCCAAAAATGTAATTAAAACGGATACAAAAAACGAGCACAAAAAAACACCGTCTCGAGACTTAAAAGACCCGATAATTGTAGTTTCCGGTCTGCCTCGTTCGGGAACTTCCTTAATGATGCAGATACTCGATAAAGCCGGAATCGAGATTTTTTTCGATAAAAAAAGAGAGGCTGATAATTCCAATCCGAACGGATATTATGAGCATCAATCTGTTACTAAAATTGCAACAGATAAATCGTGGCTCAAAAACACTAAAGGTAAAGCCGTAAAAATAATAGCCCAACTTTTAAAATTTTTACCGCCTCGTTACAACTACAAAATCATTTTCATGGAAAGAGATATTGACGAAGTGCTTATGTCTCAACACAAAATGCTTTCCGAACAAGGCAAGGTACAAGAGGGAGTTTATTCTCTCGAATTGGATATGGCATTCCGAAAAACTCTTAAAAGCATATCAAATTTTGTGTCTGATAATCATAATGTTGAAATTCTCTACATAAAACATCAAGAATTATTGATAAATCCTGAACCGGAAATTAAAAAAGTTATAGATTTTCTTTCTTTAAATTCATCTGCGGAAAATTTATCGTCTGTTATTAATAGGAAATTGTACAGAGCAGTAGTAAAAAAGTAACTTCTTGTTAAGTGATTGACTATTTTGATTTTACATTTTTAATTTTGCTTTCGCCTTAATAATAAGACTTTTATGAATATTGTATATACAACTAATTTTGTCGTAGTATTTATTAATTTTAAAAGAATCTATTTTTTAATTATTCTATAATTAAAAAAGTCAGCATTTCTATCTTTAATTTCAATAATATAAATACCGGGCTTTCCTTTAATATCAATATTAATAATATTTTTATTATTGATATTGATATTTTGAAGCTTCTGACCCAAAATGTTTTTTACAGTTACTGATATTTCTTTATTTTGGTTTATTAATTCAATATTTACATTACCGGTAGTCGGATTAGGATAAATATTGACAAAATTTTTCAAATTAGAATTTGATATTCCCAAATGTTCTATTGATATACATCTTGTAGTATCAATACAATTATTTTTACTTATTTGAAGAGCATAATTTCCTGTTTTTTTTGATATGAAAGTCTGCTTTGTTTCTCCGGAAACAGTTTTATAATTATCATTACAATCCAACCATTGAAAACTTGAATTTAAAGAGTTTGAAACTAATGTATCTCCGGAAATCGTCAAAGTAGTGTCGATATTTGTAATAATAATATTCAGAGTAACGGTACTGTCGCAACCATGTTTATTTATATATTTTTCGATGTAAACACCTGTTGTATCGTAACTTTGTTTCGGACTTGTATAGCTTTTGCAAGCCGAAATATCATAAGTATAACTTTCCGATTTGTTAATAGTCAGGTTTAAAGTTATAGTGCTGTCTCCTCCAATAGAATTATCGAGTTTTATTGTGTAGCTTCCGGTTTTGGTGTAATCTGTATTGTTGAAAGTGTATGAATTACAGCTGTTTATATTAATCGTTGTATCATTATCAAGACTTGGGAAACCTGTAATTGAAATACAGTTTGAAATTTCCGTACAAGAATTACCGGTAACTTCAACAGCATAATTACCATTTTTACTTGCCGTAAAACTTCTGTTTGTTTCGCCTGAAATTGGAGTATTTCCATTCTCGCAATCGAGCCATTGGTAAGAATCGACAGAACTTGGTGCGGTAAGTGTATTTCCTGTTTTTTCAACGGAAGTTTCAATATCTTTAATAGTAAGATGTAGAATGATAACACTATCGCAATCGTGAATATTTTTAAGATTTTGAATATAAATACCCGAGCTTGTATATTTGACGGAATTTAGTGTGTAACTGCCACATTTTGATTTTGTTATATTTACAGAATCGCCAAGTACAGTAAGATTTATAGTTGTAATTTTTGTACAATCGCCGGCTTGAAGAGTATCTTTATACGAACCGGCTTCTTTTTGCCATGCACCTTGCAGAAAAATGCTGTCGGTCATGCAAATTGTGTCTGCTGATGCTACATAAGTTTTTCCACACATAGTATAGCGAGCCAAAAAAGCATCATTATTGTTTAATCCGGCTGTTGTCATTAAATATGTATTTGCGGACGGGTCAAAATCATTATCGTAATAATAATATCCCGTAGTCCAAAGTAAGCTGTCCCTCACGGCAAGTGAATAGCCATAATTAGAAGTGCCAAGCCCGACAATATTAAATGCCCAACGATAGTTGAAATTTTTATCGTATTTTGCGAAAAAAATTTGATTTCCGACAGCAGTAATTTCAGTAATGCCTGCGGAAGGGTCAAAATCGACAGCTCCCAAAAATGTACCTGTTATGTAAAGGTTATTTTGAGTATCATTAATAAGCTTATATATTGCATCAAAAGAATTGCTTCCCATTGAAAACGCATCAATATAATTTCCGTCTAAATCGTATTTACTCAAAAACATATCTCTACTTCCATTGGAAGTTAATGAATTTACAGTTACATCAGGGTTGAAATCCATTTCTCCTTCAAAGTGACCGGCTATAATTAAATTTCCTGAATTGAATTGAATTTGAGTAGGTTCGCATTTTCCTCCAAAAACAGGTTCTATTATTTTTTGCCAAATATCAAGTCCGTTTTTGTCCAATTTATTAATAAAACCGGTTCCATAGTATTGTCCGCTGAAATAAACATTTTCGGTATCATCAATAGTTATGGAATTTGCATTGTCCATATTGTTATTACTAAAAATACGAACCCACTGACACTCGTCTGTTTGAAGTGAATATTTGGCAACACAAACATCTCGTCCGCTAATGGTACTTTTTGTCAAATCCGCTACTGTAGGGTCAAAATCTACTGTTCCCAGAAAGTCGGCTAAAATGTAAAAATAATTTTCATCAGCATAGAAAATTTCTCTTGCTCTTGCTCCTATCATAGTTAGTCCCCAGCCTCTGATAAATTCAAGATTTGAACTATATCTTCCTGTAAAAAGTCCACCTCCCGAAACTGTTACTGTCCCTGTACTTGGATCTATATCTATTGAATTTTCATAAGTTCCGAGGATAAGTATTTCATTTTGGTCGTTAATGTCTATTGAAGCGGCATAATCATCTCCTGTTCCTCCAATTATGAAGCCATCGAGATAAACACCCTCTTCGGAATATTTCACTACAAATATATCTGTTCCGCCAGCCGATGTTTTATTATCGTTTGTAGCTGATGCCATATCTAAGTCAATTGCATCTCGAAAAACACCGAGCATATATAAATTGCCGGATTTGTCAGTTGTTATATCAAAGCCGTAATCATTTTGAGTTGAGCCGAATTGTCCTGCTAAATCGAAATCCGGTACTTGTGCAAAATTAACTATACTTACTAAGTACATGACAAAAATTGATAAATATTAAATTTAGACTTCATTTTACTATT
>JAOZMN010000191.1 GCA_029934265.1 Bacteroidales bacterium | reverse complement strand
ATTTTGAAATTTTGAATATATTATAAATACGGCTTTGCCCCATTAAAAAAGGTTTAAGACCTTATTTTTTCTTTTTCGGCTCCTAATTCTTCTACTTGTTGATTGTAAATTTCCCAATCGGTCATTTTTACGATTAAAGTTTTTTTATTTGCTTCAAACTCATCGTAAAAAGTACCATCTTTTATTTCCTCTCCCGATGCAAGACGTTTTTCGGCTTCTTGTATTTTATTTTCTAAATCTTCGATTTCTTTTTCAGCTTGTTCTACCTTTTTTTGGATTCTTCTGATATTTTTATCTGCAATTTTACGCCGTTGGTATATTTCTTTACTGTTTGCCGGACTTTTGGCAACGGATTTTTGTTTTTCCGGTTTTGCTTTAAGGATATTTTTTTTTGCGATATTTCCAAGTTTGTCTAATTGCTTTTTTTGTAGAAATAATTGAATATCGCCGGAATGTTGTTTTATGGTTTTATCGGCAAATTCATATATTTTTCCGACAAGGTCTTGCAAAAAATGCCTGTCATGCGAAACTACGGCAAGAGTTCCGTCGTAATTCATAAGTGCTTGTTTCAGAATATCTTTAGAACGCATATCCAAGTGATTTGTAGGCTCATCAAGAATAAGAAGATTATAAGGTTCGAGCATTAATTTTGCGAGAGCAAGTCTGGCACGCTCGCCACCGGAAAGTACAAAAACTTTCTTGTCGATGTCCTCGCCGCCGAACAAAAATTGTCCGAGAATATCTCTTATTTTAGTGCGAACGTCTCCTACCGCAACATCGTCCAGTGTTTCAAAAACCGTTTTATTTTCATCGAGATGTTCGTCCTGATTTTGAGCATAATAACCGATTTTTACATTATGCCCGACTTTCAAACTGCCTTCATATTCCAATTCTCCGATAATAAGTTTTACGAGTGTCGATTTTCCCTGTCCGTTTTTGCCGACAAAGGCAATTTTTTCGCCTCTTTCGATAGTCAAATAAAGATTTTCGAGTACGGTAGGCAAATTTTCGCCATATCTTTGAGTAAGATTTTTTGTTTCCACAACAAGTGTTCCCGAGCGAGGAGCCGGCGGAAATCTGAAACTTAAATTTGAAAAATCTTCTTCATCTATTTCTATTCGTTCGACTTTTGCAAGTTGCTTTATTCGGGATTGCACCTGCACGGCTTTTGTTGCCTGATACCGAAATCTGTTTATAAAATCTTTGGTATCTTTTATCATTTTTTGCTGATTTGTAAAAGCAGAAAATTGCTGCTCTCGTCTTTCGACACGCAAAATTTCATATTCTGAATAAGCGGCTTTGTAATCATATATTTTTCCTGCCGAAATTTCAATTGTTCGTTTAGTAATGCTGTCCAAAAAAGTTCTGTCGTGCGAAATCAAAACTACCGCTCCGTGATAATCTTTCAAAAAATCTTCAAGCCATTGTATTGATTCTATATCAAGGTGATTTGTTGGTTCATCAAGCAAAAATACATCAGGACGTTTGAGCAGTATTTTGGCAAGCTCGATTCTCATTCGCCAACCTCCGCTGAAAGTTTCCACACTTCTTGTAAAATCGGACTGCAAAAAACCAAGTCCTTTAAGGACTTTTTCGGTATCGGCTTGCGAAGTATCGCCACCAAGCATCGTAAATTTTTCTTGTGCGATATGAAGTTTATCTATAATTTTAAGATATTCGCCGGAATGATAATCTTCTCTTTCAAGAAGTTGAGAATTTAATTTTTCAATTTCTTCTTTTAAAGAATTTACTTGCGAAAAAGCTGTAAGTGTTTCTTCTATAACGTTTTTTCCTTCCGGATAAACGATTTGCTGAGGCAAGTATCCGATTGTAGTTTCACTCGGCATGGAAACTCCGCCCTTATCCGGTTCTGTTTCCTTACTGATAATTTTCAAGAGCGTTGATTTTCCTGCTCCGTTTTTCCCTGTAAGTCCGATGCGGTCTTTAGGGTTTATTACAAATGAAATATTTTTAAAAAGGTCTTTTCCCGTAAAGGATATTGTGAGATTGTTTATTGAAATCATAGCAAGTCGCAGGCTGTTTTTTATTAAATAAATTGCCGACAAAGGTAATGTTTTTTAAAGAACATTACAAGAGTTTAAAATATTCTACACCTGTGCAATGTTTTCACCGCACAGATGCAGAAACAGAACCTTTCAGGAGTATAAATCTATCCATTCACCAACTATCAAAACGGATATTTATTCATTTCAATAATTTTATCGGTGATTCTACGACGTGCCGAAATTGTATTTACGGCTTCCGTTTTTGTAAACCGTTTCATTCCCATAGCCATACCGAGTTTTTCGTTACCTTCAGCAAAATAATTGACGGCATCATCTCCGTATTTTTTTATTTTTGAAGCTGCGTCATATACAAAAACATCTAACATATCTTTATATAAATCCAAATTTTTGGTTTTATTTTGTAAAGAAAGTTTTTCTACACGAAGTAAAGTGGATTCGGCGGCATAAGTATTTATAAGCATATCCGAAATAAGCATTAAAAGTTCCTGCTCGTGAGCTATTTTATTTTTAAATTCTTTGATTCCGGCACCGGCGACCATTAATATGGTCTTTTTGAAATTAATAATTGTTCTTTTTTTAAGCTCGAAATAATCGGTGGTATTACTTCCGAAATCAGGGATACCGAGCAGCTCCTTGCCTACTTTTTTTGCCGGAGTAAGAACATCAAGTTCGCCTTTAAAAGCACGTTTGAGAATTTCACCGACAATTACCATTCTGTTAATTTCGTTTGTACCTTCAAAAATTCTGTTAATTCGAGAATCTCTGTAAGCACGCTCAACGGTAGTTTCTGCGGAATATCCCATTCCACCAAAAATTTGCACTCCCTCATCTGCAACAAAATCAAGTGCTTCCGAACAGAAAATTTTAGAAATAGCTGCTTCTACGGCAAATTGTCTTAAACCTTCGATAGTTGCTTTTTCTTTATCTTGTCCTTTTGCAATATATTCTTGTGTGGCTTCTTCTACGTTCCTGCTTGCTCTGTATGTAAGCGATTCTCCGGCAAAAGTAAGAATTGTCATTTGTGCAATTTTATGTTTTATCGCACCGAAATTTGCAATTTGAGTTCCGAATTGTTTTCTTTCGTTTGCATAAATTACCGAATTTGTAATAATTTCTTTTGATGCTCCGACAGTTGCAATTCCAAGTTTCATTCTGCCGATATTGAGAATATTCAAAGCAATTTTAAAGCCTCCGCCACGCTCACCAAGCAAGTTTTCAGCCGGAACTTTTACATCATTATAATAAATTTGAAGTGTGGACGAGCCTTTGATACCCATCTTTTCTTCTTCCGCGCCCAAAACAATTCCTTTCCAAGCACTTTCAACAATAAAAGCACTCAAATTTTTATCGTCCCCGATTTTCGCAAATACTATGTGAATATCGGCAATACCGCCGTTTGTTATCCACATTTTAACGCCGTTGAGAATATAATTTTTGCCGCCCTTATCCAAAACGGCTTTTGTTTTTCCGGAATTTGCATCAGAACCGGCTCCGGGTTCGGTAAGACAGTATGCCCCAACAAGTTCGCCGGTTGCAAGTTTTGTAACATACTTCTTTTTTTGTTCGGAATTACCATAATACAAAATCGGTAAAGTTCCTATTCCGGTATGTGCCGAAAAACATACGGCAAAAGAATATCCCCTTCCTATCTCTTCCAAAGTAAGCATTGACGTTACAAAATCTTGTCCGAAACCTTCGTATTCTTCCGGTATTGAAATACCAAGCAAACCAAGCTCTCCGGCTTGTTTAAGCAATTTTTTCAGAAGTTCAGGATTGTGTTTGTCAAGCTCATCGACTTTTGGCATTACTTCCTTGTTTATGAAATCTTTACACGTATCTGCCATCATTCTTTGCTCTTCGTTAAAATCTTCCGGAATAAAAATATCTTCCGCATTTATTTCTTTTATGAGAAATTCTCCTCCTTTTAGTGTTTTCATATATTTTAAGTTTTTGAAATTATGAGTATTAAAACGTATTACATACGTTTTAAATTGATACACGAAAAACTTCGTACTGCAAATATACGTAAATTTTACAAATATTGCAATCGAAAAAAACAGCGAATTAAGATTGTACAAAAACAGATTTTTTCATACGGAATTTATAAGTTTTAATATTTTTCCGGCTCTTGAGCGAAAGGCTGCCGATTCATTTTCAAAATTAAATTGCATGACGGCTTGTAATTCTCCGGTTATTTCGGGTATTATTTTTGATATTTCGTATAAAATTTGCATACAATTTACACGAACGGCAATATCTTCTTTTTCGGACATCAAATAATCAAAAGCAATTTTCATTAATGCATGAACGGCTGTTTGTGATATCCGGTCTATATAATTTACAAGTACCTTAGCATAAATTCTTTTTAAACCGGAAGTAGTAAAATCGGAATATTTTTTTGCAATTTTACCGGCGTGCGGAAGGAATAAATCCGGATATTTTCTAATACAAAATTCAGCAACCCAAGCGGCTCTCCAATTTATCGGCTTATTTTCATTTAAAGATAAATCAATAATTATATCAAAATAATCGCTATTGTTTCCTACCGTATCTACAACAATATCTGTTATTGTTCGGGAACTGCCCGTACTTAATATTTCTCTAAAATTCGATTTCATTTTGATATTGATTTCAAAGAACCATAATCGGGATAAAATTCTACTTTTGTATCGCCGGTAAAAATTCCGGACGGAAGTATATTCACAGTTCCGAATTGTGCGACTTTCAATTTTTTGCGAGCTACGGAAGAAAAATTTATAAGTATTTCAATGCCGGCATCGTCCGGACTGCGATAAAATATAGCGTTTTTTTGTTTTGTAATATACATATCCTTATTTTTAACATACTCATTTACAGGCTGAACATAATTATGTCCTGTTATTTTAATTGTAACCGCTTTCCCGTTAAGGTCTCCTACCGGTAAAATTCCGTATTTCCCTGAAAGCCTGAATAATTCGACTTCATCATTAATTTTTGTATTTTCCGGTCGATATTCAAATCGGTAAACTCGGGTTGAGCTTTCTGTTTTTCCTGTAAAAAGATTCATGTAATCACTTTCAAGTTTGTCTAATTCCGACAACATTGTTTTTAACGCTTCGCCGTCGGGAAAAATATTTCCGTCGTTTTCGCCTTTCAATAAAGCATTTTTATCGTCTCGCAACAGAAAAATTTGGTCGGCAAGTTCTTTTGCCTGTGTCTCTTTGCTTTTATTTACAAGTTTTTTGTGAATAACCGGAACTTTTACATAAGCAGAATCAACCAATATTTCTTTATACAAAGTATCATATTGTGTTTCCAATGCCGGTTCAAGAGAATAATCGGAATAACTGAGTTGTTTTTTAGTATCGGTATTGATAAAACTTTCGGTTTCTTGTGTGTTTTCATCTAATTCTACAAAATTATCCAAATTAATTCCTGCCAAAAAACCGTCTTTTGTAAGATTTATATTATGTATATTAAAATCCTCGCTGTAAGTTATCGCATAGATATTATTCGTATCCGGCTCCGGATAGCTTGTTATGTTTATGCCGGAAATTTGTCTGAAAGTTTCATCATTCATGATAACATCTTTTGCTCCGCCGAGATATTTTTTTGCATATTTATAAAACGGTCCCTTATGTTTTCTTACCGTCCTTAACTCGACTTCTACAACAATCACTGTCTTTGGAAGGGTATATAACAAGCGGTTTTCAAGATAGTCTGCTTCTTTTATATTTTTCACACTGACAAAAGATGTACTGCAAGATGTCAAAAAAAGTATTACTGCACTAAACAAGTATAAATAAATTTTTCCGGTCATAATAAATAATTTAGTTTTTTTACAAAAGTAACAATTTTGCTTATTTTTCATATTTAAAACTACAAATATTCAAAAAACAAACAAAGCCGTTAATAATTAAATGTATTTTTTTAACTTTGTACAAATTTAAGGTTTTCGACC
>JAOZMN010000190.1 GCA_029934265.1 Bacteroidales bacterium | reverse complement strand
ATGGAAATTATCAAGTATAGGGAAAGACCTCCGAAAGTCAATGATATTTTACATATTACTTTGAATTTAAAATTTAATAATACTGCAAAAATTGCTTCGGCAAAAGCTGTTTTTGATATAAAACCATATTTTTATCCGGTCGATACTCTTGTTTTAAATGTTAAAAATATGAAAATAAACAGTGTCTTTCAAATTAAAAATGAAAAAAAGACCGTTCTTAAATATAGGAGTACAGATGAAAAATTGGTGATAAATTTGGATAAAAAATACGAACGTAGCGAAACTTACAGCATACTTGTAAATTATACATTTAGATTTGACAAAAACACAGGTGCAAAAGATGATATTTTTATTTTTCCTTCGGAGCAAGATATAATATCCGATTCTTATCTGTTTCCGACAACAAATTTTGACGATGAAATTATAACTCAAGATATTTTTCTTACCGTAAAACGAGAATACAAAACTTTGTCGAACGGTGTATTGTACAATGTGTTACTAAATGCGGACGGTACACGAACCGACCATTGGAAATCTGAAAAAAATATTCCTGTAGCGATGAGTTCGGTTGTTTTCGGGAATTTTAAAATAGTTAAAGATTATTGGCGTGATATGTCGGTAGATTATTATGTTGAGCCGAAATACGAACAAAAAGCAAAAGAAATATTCGATACAACACCGGAAATTATAGAATTTTTTTCTCGAAAATACGGAGAAGATTTCCCGTATGATAAATATTCGCAAGTTGCCGTAAGCAGTCTTCATTTTTTGGAAATAAAAGTAAATTCTTTAAGCATTTTCGGAAAGAATATTCTTAATGAGGATAATAAAATATTTAGAGAAATTTCGATTGCCGGTAATATAAGCAATCAATGGTTCGGAAATCTTATAACAGGCAGAAATGCTTCAGGAACATTGCTTTGCGAAAGTTTTAATACTTACGCTGAATATCTTTGGACAGAGCATAGATACGGGAAAAAAGAAGCAGAGGCTTATTTATCGATTTTATCCGAAACTTCCGAAAAATTATTCTCTTTGAAATCGGACAGCTTGCTTGTTGATAGTATTCCGACAAAGAAGGATGTTTTTTTCAATAAAAAAATAAAAGGTGCCTGTATGCTTAATGAACTTCGAGAAAAAGTAGGAGAAGAAGCTTTTTTTGAGTCGTTAAAATTATTCGTAAAACGAAATAAAAACAGACAAATCGGGCTGTACGATTTGAAACTTATTTTTGAAGAAGTAACAGGAACGGATTTAACTGTTTTTTTTGATGCCCTCATGGAGGGCTTTAATAATCCTTCACAAAAATAAATGAGTATAATTAATTGATTTTTAATTATTTAACCTAATTATATACGTATAAAAAATTCAGTGTAATATTCTAAAAATAAACAATTTCTCAACTTCAAACTTTAATTCACATGAATTTCAAAACAATAATAATTATAACAATAAATCTGCTGTTTACTTATGTAAATTCAAACGCTCAAATTTCGGAAGAACAATTAGAAAAATTTACGGAAGTTATAACAAATATAAGTAAATATTATACCGATGATATTTCCGGAGAAAAAATTGTGGAAAAAGCAATCGTCGCCACCTTAAAGCAACTTGACCCGCATTCTACTTATTTCAGTAAAGAGGAAGTTATTGAAATAAATAAAGGATTACAGGGCAGTTTTGAAGGAGTGGGAATTTCGTATTATATTATATCCGATACGATTTTTATTACATCGACGGTAAGTGACGGACCTTCCGAAATTGCCGGCGTAAGAGCGGGCGACAGGCTTATGAAAGTCAATAAAAAAGATGTTGCCGGCGTGAAAATTACACACAAAGAAATTAAAAAATTGCTGTCCGGAAAAAAAGGCTCGGAAGTAGAATTTTATGTAAAACGAAGAGGTAAAAAGAAGATTAAGAAATTTAAAGTGGTTCGTGATAAGATACCTGTTTTCAGTATAAAATCGGCTTATATGGTTACCGATAAAGTGGCGTATATTCGGTTAAAACGTTTTTCTGCGACTTCATTATCCGAGTTTAAGAAAGCACTTAAAGAATTGAAACTTTCCGGAGCCGAACATCTTATTTTTGATTTGCGAGACAATGGCGGTGGATATTTGCGAACCGCAGTGAATATTTGCGACCAATTTTTGCGAGCAAACGAAATGATAGTTTATACCGAAGGTGCTAATAATCCCATGAAAAAATACACAAGTTCAATATCCGGAATTTTTACCGAAGGCAGATTAGTATTGTTAGTGAACGAAGAATCGGCATCGGCAAGCGAGATAGTCAGCGGTTTTGTGCAGGATTGGGACAGAGGCGTGATAGTCGGCAGGCGAACTTACGGAAAGGGTTTGGTGCAACGTCCTTTTACGCTCAACGACGGTTCGGTGATGCGACTGACTACCGCTCATTATTACACGCCTTCGGGCAGGTGCATACAGAAACCGTATAAAGCCGGAGACAGCGAATATTTCAACGATATAAAAAACAGATATAAATCGGGCGAGCTTGTGTCCGAAGACAGTATTAAATTTGCGGATTCTTTAAAATATACTACCAAGATAAAAAACAGAACCATATACGGCGGAGGCGGAATAATGCCCGATGTTTTTGTTCCTTGGGACACTTTGAAATATCCCGAGTTTTATCAAAATTGGCTTTCCGGCAATCTGCTGTTTTATTTTGTCAATTTGTATGTCGATGAAAACAGAGAGTATTTTGAAACGATATATTCAGACTTTGATTTCTTTGAGAAAAATTACAAACCGGATAATAATATGTGTTTTGCTTTGCTTAAATATATATCGGAGAACAAAAAAAATAAGCTTGAAAGTGTAGAAAATGTAAGTATCGAAGATATAGTTTCAAACAAAAATATAAGAACTCATCTGAAAGCACTCATTGCCGACAGTATGTGGGACGACAATGAATATTACAGAATTATGAACGCAAATTCAAAGACTTTTAATAAAGCCCTCGAAATTATATCGGATAAAGATAAGTATGATGAGATATTAAAATGAAACCCACATTGTGGGATTTAAAATTAAATCTTAACATCCAAGAAAATGATTATATTACCTGTGTTTATTTTCAAGGTGTTACAAATTATAAGTACTGTTAAAAAAGTTTTTCCGTATCAATATTTGTATAACAATCATATAATAAGAACGTTATAAATACGGCTTTGCCCCATAAAAAAGGTCGAAGACCTTAAAAAGATGAAATTTGTAAAATTAAGATTAAAAACCAACACTTTTTTCTTTTGATAATTCTCCGTAATCTTTGTTGTCCATATTATAAATATCGGCAAGTGTTGCGGGTTTTTCAGGTATGTTTTCGAAGCTGTTTTTTTCGCAAATTGCTTTTACTTTGTCGATAGACAGTTCTTTAAATTCGTATCTTGCAACAAGTCTGCCTTTTCGTAGAATTGCCTTGTCTATTTGTTTCAAATCGGCATTGAAAGTGCATATTATTTTTAGCGAAAGAGCATCTGCAAGTAACCCGTCGCCGAGGTTAAGTAAATTTACAAGCGAATTTTTAGACATTCCATGACCGCCTGAGCCTCTCGGTGTTAATAAATTTTCGGCATCTTCGAGTACCAAAATTGCATTTGGATATTTGGAAATAAAAGGAATAAAATTAGGCGAGCCGATAGCCTCCATCATATCTAAAGGCAAGAAAATGAACCTCTTATTAATGTCATTCATCAAACTGCGAATATAGGTCGTTTTTCCTGTACCGTATTTCCCGTGAAGAAGAACTAAACCGTTCGCTTTTTCAGCTTTCAAAAAACTTTTTACCTTAGTATCAACTTCTTTAAAATCATCATTATAATGACTTTCAATATCTGCATCTATTTTTTTAATTCCGAATTTTTTGAAAATAAAACCGTGTTCGCCTCTGTTTGAAGAAGCTATCATATAGAATTTTCTTTTATGCTTTTTCTTTTTCTTAGCAGTGCTTACGAGTTCCAAAATTTCTTTTATTTCGGAAAAATCTACATTTTTTCCGTACCAAAAAATAGCTTTGTAAGCATTTACTTCGAGCAATAATTTATCTTTTATTTTCAAAAAATATGTAGTTGCACTAAAATCTGTTTCACGGATTTTTTTATTTTTTGATTGCTCGTCTTTTATCAGATAATTGTCTTGCGAAAGATTATATTTTTTTGTTAATTCTTTCAAAAAACTTTCTAAATTAATAGAGCAATATGCCGCATACGAGTAACATATTTCATCATAAAGATAAACAAAATATTTAGCTGCATTTATTTCTGTTTCGTAATTTCCGAATATATCTAAAATTTTCATGTATTTCTTTAAAGTATTTTTTAATTGATTATATTGTAATTTCCGGTACATTGTTATATTGTAAAATCCGGCGTAAGCAAAATCATAAATTTTCATTCAACGATTGTCATTTCGTCGATAAGGTGTTTTGCACCTGCAAATTTTTCGATAAGAAACAGTGTATATCTGATGTCGAGTGAAATATTCCTGCATTGGTCGGGGTCGTACATTATGTCGCTCATTGTACCTTCCCAATTTCTGTCGAAATTTGTACCGATTAACTCGCCGTTGCCGTTTATGACAGGACTTCCGGAATTTCCGCCGGTTGTATGATTTGATGCCGTAAAGCAGATGTGTAATTTTCCGTTTTCGGCGTATCTGCCGTAATCTTTATTTTTGTATAATTCTTTAAGTTTTGCCGGAACTTTATAATCGTAAATTTCGGGGTTGTCTTTTTCCATTATGCCTTCCAAAGTTGTATAAAAATCATAATAAACACCGTCGCTCGGTTCGTAATCGTCTATTTGTCCGTAGGCAATTCGCAAAGTGAAATTTGCATCGGGATAAAATATTTTATCTTTTTCAAATTCCATTAATGCTTTCATGTAAGTTCTGTTAAGTGCGTCAATATCGTTGCTGTATTCGTTTGCGAGCGGTCGTATTTCGAGAACGTAATTCATAATCATGTTTCTGTAAAATTTGTAAAGAGGGTCGTTTACAATTTCTTGAAGATATTTTTCAATTTTCTTATCGTCTTCTTTCGGGAAGTTATCCAAATAATCGTTTAAATTTTTTTCATTAATAAAAATTGAATTTTCATATATATAATCGGTGTAAACATCGAATGATTTTTCTTGCGAAAGTCCGAGAAATTTCAAATTATCGGCAAAAGTAAAAATATCCGGAACGAATTTTTCGCCGACATTGTCATAATACAATTCAATCATTTTTCGGAATACTTTTTTATCTGTTTCTTTATTGTAATCTTTGAAAAAGCTCTTTGCGGATTTTTGCATTTTTTCTATATTCTCCGGCGAATTTTTCTCCAAAAGTCGTTCGATTTTATTTGTTATACTAATTGGGTCTAATCTCCAAAAAGCTTCGTAAAAATATTTTTCGGCAAGTTTGTAAGGTGTAAGTTTTTGATATAATTTTTTGTATTCCGGCAAAAGATTAGTATATTTTTTGTATTTTTCATCGGATTTCGTCCATGCAGTAAATCGTTTTTCGCTTTCTTGTTTGGTTTCTATTGCGTGCAATTTTTTCAGACCTCTGTTTTGCCCTTGCCATTTTTTCCACGCATTGGAAATTCTCGCATATTTCGATGAATATTGTATTCTGATTTTTCGGTCGGCTTCCATATCGGCAGCAAGAATATCTATTTTATTTTGTCGAATTTTAATACCTGCCGGATTTTCAATTTCCATTATCATTTTTACGGCGTAGGAAGTCAGATATTCGGAAGTATGTCCGGGATAGCCGAAAACCATTGTGAAATCGTCTTTTTTTACACCTTTTATTGAAATAGGAAAATATTTTTTCGGTTTATAAGGAACATTATCAGGTGAATATTCCGCCGGTTGATTATTTTTATCGGCATAAATACTAAATAAGGAAAACTCGCCGGTATGGCGAGGCCACATCCAGTTATCCGTATCACCTCCGAATTTCT
>JAOZMN010000592.1 GCA_029934265.1 Bacteroidales bacterium | reverse complement strand
TTTCCATTGTACTTCCCGACCAAATAATGAATGCAATACAAAATAAACAAAAACAAGAACAAGAAGCACAAGCGTATAAATATAAACTCGAAAAAGAAGCAAGTGAAGCTAAACGTAAAATTATTGCCGCCGAAGGTGAAGCAAAAGCAAATGCAATAATAAACGCATCGCTTACTCCGGAATTGCTGAAAATGAGAGGTATAGAAGCTACAATAAAACTTGCCGCCTCAAAAAATGCAAAAACTGTAATTATAGGAAGCGGGAAAGACGGAATGCCGTTGATACTCGGAGGAAATTAAGATTTTCGATTCTGTTTAACAGGATAAATCCTATACTAATTTATTGATATAGTTTGCCGGTTATTAATCAAAATTAATAACCGGCAAACTGCAAATTAAAAAACTATGTCAGTACAAAAAATTATAAAGACGGGAATAAAATACAAAATTGTAATAACTATCGTATTATTCGTTATCTATATTTCTTTTATTGACAAGAATAGTTTGATTTCGCAATTTCAACAAAAAAGTGAAATAGAAGAGCTTACCGGAGAAAAACATTTTTTTGAAAAGAAAATAGAAAAGAATACGAAACGCTTAGAGCAACTTAAAACCAATGATGCAAATTTGGAAAAATTTGCTCGTGAACAATATCGTATGCACAAAGCGAACGAAGAGGTTTATATTATAAGTGAACAAAACTAAAAAAAAACAGTTGGTCTGTAAGCCGGATTCTGTACCCGAAACAAGTTCAGGCTTCTGTCATTTATCTGCCTTGAAAATCACTTTCCAAGTTTAGCTTCCTACCCCCCGACACCGGACGAGCAGTCCTTAAAAGTCGGTGTACATGGAATTGCAACACGCAAGAGACACGGCTGAAACGGTTACCCGAAACACCGACAGGTTCTTACCCTGCCTTCTCACCCTTACCCGAAAAAATAAATTCTTTCGGGCGGTTATTTTCTTCTGCCTTACTATACCCTCACAAGTATCTTCCTGTTAGGAAGTGCGTTGCTCTGTGTTGTCCGGACTTTCCTCTTTTGCAAAAAAACAAAAGCGACAGAACGACCAACTGTTTTCAGGTCTTCGACCTTTTTACAGGACAAAGCGTATTATAATGATATGGCTTTGTCTCCGTAAAAATAGATTAGAGACTCTCTAAAAATTCTATCTCTTTTATTGAATATTTCTTAATTTCTTTACTATTATTATTTTTTACGATAAGTTTTCCGAAAGTGTCCGTCCCGCATATCGTTCCTTCAAATATTTTTCCGGAAGTTTTGAAACGATGTTTTTCGTTGTAAAGATACAAATTTTCGTGATATAATTTGTCAATTTCGGTAAATTTTCTTGTCTTTAAAAGAATATAATTTTTTTGAATTTCCTTGACAATATCGGACATTATTTTTTCAATTTGAAAATTTCGTCCTGTTATTTGTTTTAAAGAAACAGCATCAGGAAGTCCCTCGAAACTTGTTTGATTTACATTAAGTCCGATACCGATAACGGATTTTTTAATTTTATTTCCTGATAATGAATTTTCTATCAATACTCCGACAATTTTTTTGTTATCGAAAACAATATCATTAGCCCATT
>JAOZMN010000189.1 GCA_029934265.1 Bacteroidales bacterium | reverse complement strand
CTTTTTTTTCGTGTTTTCTTCTTTTTTCGTTCGCCTACGCCTTCACTTCAAAAAGAAGAAAACACGAAAAAAAAATTAACAACCTAGTGAAACTACACAGTTACATAATAATCACACATCTTTATTACTATCTGATACCCTTTATCAGGCTCGCCATTTACTTTATTGTTCTCATCAATATTGCTTTCAAAAAATACTTTTTCACACCAAGCCTCTTTAATACATACATCGATAGTATCATTATTAATTTGTGGCAATACTTTGAAACTGTGAGAATATATTCCTGTTTTTTTTGATTCTTCTATAGAATTACTGAAAGTTGGACCTACCCTTCCTTTAATACAACTAAACAAGAATAACACATGTATAGTAAAAATATAATTTTTTAAATTTGTCATTTGGGGTTATTTATAAATTTTAACACTTGCATTGTTTCGATCTGCGATTCTTTCAAAAATTCTATTTGGTTTGTAATAATTATAAGCAGCGACACCAACAGCAGGCCAAAATAATGTTACAATCCCTAAATCAAAAACTCAAACTATATTTATAATTGTCAAAAATGATAATCCAATGTTTGTCGATAATAAAGACGTGATTTATTCGACTTTTATTTTCATAAATTTCCTTTAACGAATTTGAAAAACTTTCCGGAATATTTTTGTATGCAAATCCGTTTTTATCATAGATAATAAGCCATGAATTTTCATTAAAAAAAGCAATATCTTTTATTTTAGCATTACGATATTTTAGATTTTTAAGTTTTGTTTTAAGCTCACTTGAAATTCCTTTTACTGAAAAACTGTTTTTCTCGTACAGGATAATAAATTTATCGTTTCCTGTAAACTCAATATCATTAATTTTTTGTTTGTAAGCGTTTATTCTATGAAGTTGTTTTTTAATTTCAACATCTAATAGCTTACTTGCATAAGCATTGTTTTCATAAAGGATAATCCAGCCGTTCGGACTATATCTCAGAGATTTTATTTTTGCTTGTTTTTTATTTAAAGAAGTAATTGATTTTTTAATATCTTCCGAGATTTCTATAAAAGAATATCCGAAATCGCCATAACAAATAAGCCAATTTCCGTTTTTATCGATAGAAATAGAGTTTATTGCAAGTTTTTGCTTAGAAATTGTATCTAATTCATTTTTAAGCAATTCTAAATCTTTTATTTGCGAATTTGCATGAAAAAACGGTAAAATCAGAATTAATGTGATTATTAATTTAGTGTATTTCATAGTTTGGTTTTGTATAAATAAATTTTGCCGAAGTTAAGTAAGTTACCCCTTATTTATTATCAAGATGATAATTTTTGGCAAGTTGAACTTTGCCAAAGTTGTGATATAAAATCGTAAATTCGGACATCTAAAAAATGGATATTACCGACTTTTATAAATAAGCAACTTTCAGATTTGTTGTTTTTGTCGTGTCCGGTTATTGAATTTCAGGCGTAAGTTTCTGTATATTAATAAGGTCTATTACAAAAGTATATCGACATTTACTTACTGATAACTTTCTAATTAAAAGGATTTTACATGAGTGTGTAAGCAACATTAAAAATAGGCCGGAGACTTTAATTATCCGGTAGATTATTAAAACAGATGGAGGTCTGAAATCATTTATTTGCTCTTAAAATATGTCTTTTCCCCGGCGGTCCCGACAGTCGGAAAACTTTAAAGCCGGCATTTCTTAGAGCTTGTTTTACAATTCCTTTCGATGAATAAGTAACAAGCACTCCGTTTTTATTCATCAAATTAAAAATGTTTTCAAAGACTTTTTTTGTCCATAAATCCGGTTGAATTTCCGGTGCAAAAGCATCAAAGTAAACTAAATCGAACTTTTTGTTAGATTTTATATTTTTAATATCGTCTTTTATTTTTAACAAAGTAAAATATTCCGATATTTTTACAGCCTTATCCCAATCCGTCTCATGCAAATTTACAAGTTTTTTTTTATTTTTCTGTTCAAAATCGAAATAATTTAATTTTTTTACAATTTCCAAATCAAGCGGATATAATTCGTAAGCTGAATAAAAAATATTTTGCTTGTTTTTTTGAGCTTCCAAATAAGTCAAACCGGCATTTAAACCTGTTCCGAAACCTGCTTCGAGTATGTTTATTTCGGATTTATTATGTTGAAACACATAATTTAAACCTGCTTGAATAAAAATATGTTCCGATTCCGTTAAGGCACCGTTTACGGAATGATAATTTTCGTTTAATTCCGGAACGAACAATGTATCTGAGCCGTCGCCGGTTTTAATAATTTGAAGTTTCATTTAAAATATTATATTTGCAGATAAGGTCTTCGACCTGTTTAATGGGCAAAGCCGTATTGATAAGGGTTTAATAATCATGCTGTTATGTTAAAATTAATGCGAAAAAACTTTAATCTAAGTATTTATTGAATAATTAACTAAGCAACATAATGAAAATCAATAATAATAAAATAATTTTACTTTTAATAATTTTATTTACAGTAAATTTCGTTTTTTCTCAAACGATAAATATAAATCCTAATAAAAGTGGAGATGATTGGCTTGTCGGAGGTTTAAGGATTCCAAGCAATGAAGAAATCAAAAAAATACCGGAAAAAAAATATCAAAATATCGAAAAAAGTTTGACTTTGCCCGACAGGTTAGATAATTCAGAACTTAAATATTTTTCCGGTATTATCAAGCAAACCAACGGAAGTTGTGCACAGGCAAGCGGAGTTTCATATACTTTTACTTATGAAATAAATCGATTGCGAAATATTGCCGGCGACACTTCCGTAAATCGCTATCCGTCTCATTATACTTATAATTTTTTGAATTTTGGTAATGAAGAAAGAGGCTCGTGGTTTACCGATGGCTGGGATATTATTAAGGCAAACGGCTGTCCGACCGTGCAAACTTATGAAGGCTATTCGCCTTACGGTGCTAAATTTTGGATGTCGGGTTACGACAAATACAGCTCTTCTATAGAAAATACTATTATTGATTATTTTTCGATAGACGTGAGTACTTATGAAGGACTTGAAACTATGAAGCATTTTTTTTATAATCGCTTTGAAGACGAACAGTCGGGCGGATTGTTGAATTTTGCAGCAGGAGTTCTTGACGAATTTACTTTAAAAAATGACAGTTTAATTACCGAATGGGGACACCAAGTAAATCACGCTTTAACTTTTACCGGCTGGGACGATAGTATAAAATATGACTTCAATGGAGACGGGAAATTTACAACCGATGTCGATATAAACAATGACGGAATTATCGACCTTAAAGACAGCGAAACAGGAGCAATAATAGTCGTAAATACTTGGGGAACGGAGTTCGGGCGTAACGGTAAAACTTACATGATGTACAAACTGCTTGCAGAAAAACCGGAAAATGGCGGGATTCATGCCAATAAAGTTTTCGGAATAAATGCACGCAAAGAATATGCTCCGGAATTAATGATGAAAGTCAAATTAGAACATCAATCAAGAGAAAAAATATCAATTTCGGCAGGAGTTTCCGAAACGGATAAAAATAAGCCTGAAAACATTATGAATTTTCCTTTATTTAACTTTCAGGGAGGCGATTATCCAATGAGAGGAAACGAAAAAGAACCAATAGAAATAAGTTTGGATATTACGCCTTTACTTTCTTTTATCGAACCGAACAAAAATTATAAATTCTATTTTCTCGTAACCGAAAAAGATACCGGTTCGCTTGCAAACGGTACAATATACGCCTACTCTGTTCTTGACTATACCGAAAAAAAAGAATATTCCACAAAGTCGGATTCCTTAGAAATAAAAAATAACGATACTACATTTTTATCTGTAGAAGCAAAAATAAATTTCGATACACCACAAATTATAACCGAAAAACTTAATATCCATACAGGAAACTCATTTTTTGAGCAACAGATAGAAGCTGTCGGAGGTTTACAGCCATATAAGTGGAATTTACTTTTTGATTATAAACAAAAAATATCCGAAAACGATTATCAAAAAGTTTCAGAAAACAAACTTGAAACAACTGATAATGACGATGGTTATGCAATACAAGAATTAGAATTTGATTTTCCTTTTTTTGGAGAAAAATACAGTAAATCGGTTTTAAACACAGACGGTTCAATTATTTTTGTTGAAGAGTTTGATTACTTAAGAACTATAAGTGCTTTAAAATCAAATAAAATGCTTGCTGTTTTTGCTTCCGATTTAATGATTTACCCAAACCAAGAAGACGGTATTTATTATGAAGGAAATAAAAACCAAGCAACTTTCCGTTGGAAAACTTCCTTGTTTGAAAATCCCGATGCCGTAGTCGATGTTTCAGCAACTTTATATCCAAGCGGAAAAATAATTTTCAACTACGGCAATATTAATGTTCCGGACATTAGTTGGATTTCCGGTATTTCAAACGGAGATACACAAAATTATACTATTTCCAAAATTTCAAATTCGGCTTCCGCCAAAAATAAAGAAGTACAATTTGAAGAAAATACCTTCCCGCTTGGTTTGTCCTTAGACCAAAACGGTATTTTATCAGGGATACCCGAAAAAACAGGGCACAAATACGAACTTAAAATCAGCATTACCGATTTTAACAATATCAATAAAACAAAAACTTTGGATTTTGAAAGTTATCCGGAAAACATTGCTGATAATAATAATGTAATTGCTTATCCTAACCCTTTTTATGATAAAATAAACATCAGTTTTATTTGTAAAAAAAAACAACTTGTGAAACTCTCGATATACAATATTTTCGGACAAGAAATTATAAAATTTTCGGAAGAAAATTATCCGGAAGGAATAAATACCATTACATATAAAATTTCGGAAAGTAAATTAAATTTCGGAATATATTTTTACAAATTGACAATAGACCAAAAAGAGTTTACAGATAAAATTTTATATATGAAATAAAAAGAATATATTTGCCGATACAGATAAAATAATAACTAAATATTTAAACCAAAACCTTTATGAATAAAGAATTATTATCAATAGACCCGCAGGAAATTTGGAAAAATTTCAGAGAGCTGACATTAATTCCCCGACCTTCCAAAAAAGAAGATAGAATACAAAAATACATGAAAAATTGGGGCGAAAATCTTGGTTTGGAAACTATTGTCGATGAAATTGGCAATGTAATAATCAAAAAACCGGCAACTCCGGGTATGGAAAATAAAAAAGGAGTAGTACTTCAAGGACACTTGGATATGGTTCCTCAAAAAAATTCCGATAAAACCCATGATTTTGAAACCGACCCGATAACTACCTTAATAGAAGACGGTTGGGTAACTGCCGATGGAACAACTCTTGGTGCCGATAACGGAATAGGAGTGGCCGCCGCAATGGGAATTTTAGAATCGACAACAATAAAACACGGTCCGATTGAAGCATTGCTTACTTGCGACGAAGAAACCGGAATGACAGGTGCTTTCGGCTTGAAACCGGACGTTCTTGACGGAGATATTTTATTAAATTTAGACTCCGAAGACGAAGGAGAGTTATATATAGGTTGTGCCGGAGGAATTGATACCACCGCAACCATGAAATACAAAAAAGCAAAAACGCCAAAAGGTTCTGTTGCTTTAAAAGTTTCTGTAACAGGACTTAAAGGCGGACATTCAGGTATTGATATTCCTTTACAAAGAGGAAATGCGAACAAAATAATGTTCCGATTATTTCAAAAAGTATCTAAAAAAATAAAAATTTCAATTTCGGAAGTCGAAGGCGGAAGTTTAAGAAATGCAATCCCGAGAGAAGCATTTGCAATAATTACTTTATCGAAAAATAAGGTTGAAAAATTTGAAAAACTCATAACTAAATTTGATGCGACCGTAAAATCCGAGCTTAAAGAAGTTGATGGAGGCGTTACTGTTACTTGCGAAAAAGTTGAAACTCCGAAATATGTAATGGAGAAAAAAACAGCAGGTATTTTAATTAATGCAATACGTGCCACACCACACGGTCCGAGTCGTTTTTCCGATTATATGCCTGAAATTCCAGAAAAATACACAAACTTGGCAAATG
>JAOZMN010000591.1 GCA_029934265.1 Bacteroidales bacterium | reverse complement strand
TAAAATGGTCGATTTTGTCGGTGTGGACAAAAATTGGAATTTATATATGGATAATGTTATCGTAAAAGAGCGTGCCATAATAAATATCGAAAAAGCAAGTAATGAAGTTTTGAAAAATACCGATTGGGCTACCGGTGAAATAGATATGCTTGTCCCGCATCAAACAGGAGACGCAATTCTGCACACTGCCTCCGAGAAAATGAATATTCCGAGAGAAAAACTTTATCAAGAAGTACAAAAACTTTACGGAAACGTGTCCGGAGCTTGTGTACCGGTTTCGCTTGCAAAACTTTCGGAAGAAAATAGATTAGAGTCCGGAATGAAAATTATTTGTCCGACCGCCGGGGTAGGAGGGGAGTATGGAGCTTTTACTTATAAAATTCCTACCGAAATTAAAACTCAAAAACTTGACATTTCCAAAGATTTGAAAGGAAAAACGGCACTTGTAACAGGAATTACCGGAACGCTTGGTTTTCAAATAGTTATTGAGCTTGCACAAAGAGGAGCAAAACTTATTTTACAGTATAATTCAAATTCCGAAAAGGCAAAAGAATTATCGAAAATATTAGATAAATTAAATGCCGGATATCAAATTTTCCAATCGGATTTTACAGATAAAAATCAAATCGAAACTTTAATAAATAATTACAATAAATATGAAAATATAGATTATCTGGTTCATACCGCCGAAGCTACCGGTAAAATGCTTTCCGCTTACGAAATGAGCAACGAAGAAGCCGAAAAAGTAACAATGATAAATCAATTTATTCCGGTAAGAATCACAAAAGGACTTAAAAATAAGATAAAAGATACAATTTTGTATGTCGGAAGTGCTTCCGAAGACGGACAATTTGCAGATTCTACGGCTTATGTTTCGGCAAAAAAAGGATTACACGGTTTCGCCGGCAGTTTTGCCAAAGAAATTTACAATAAAGGAATACGCTCTATATATTATATGCCCGGATTACTCGAAACCGGCATGACCGCAAAGCTCACCAAACGACAAATCAGTACTTTTATGCTCGCAATCGGTCAGGAAAAACTTTTGCCGACAAAAAAAGTCGCACAAAGAATAGTAAAATCTTTATATATCGCAAAAGTACCGCACGTTAAAAGTTCTTACGAAGACGTAATGATAGTAAGAAGAGACGGATATTTTGTTTAATTTTGAATATTTTGTCATTTGTTTGGTAATAATTAATTGTCATTTTGGTAATATATTGAAAATGACAATTAATGACTTTAAAATGACAAAACATTCAAAAAGAGTATTACGCTAAACTTCTTACTATAATAGTATTACATAATTTCTATTCAAACACTGTATATTTATTCACTAATAAATATTTTTTGTTCATACAATCCGGTTTGATTCGTAATTTTTACTAAATAATTCCCGGTTGCAAAATTTTCCATTGAAATTTCGGTTAAATTACTTTCGATATTTCGTTGAATAATTTTTTGTCCGAGCATATCAAAAATTTCAATTTTAATATCATTTTCCGGAATGTTTTTAACGGAAGTATAAACTGTTTTTTTATCTGAATAAATATTTATATTTTCATTTGAGATATTTTCAATATCGGATAACTTTTCTTGTTTTT
>JAOZMN010000188.1 GCA_029934265.1 Bacteroidales bacterium | reverse complement strand
ATTACTTAAAACCCTAAGGGTCTGATTTTGAAAAAATATACTTTTTAGACTGAAAGCATTAAACTTATAAAAAGTTTAATGCTTTCGATAATATAACAACAGAGAGACACAATCCGCATAAAATTATTACATAACCGTCCCTGTCAAAAAATAATCAACGATTTACCTGTTATGACAATTCGCACCACGACCTCCGCCTCTGCAACTTGAATTTCCGTAACCTTTGCCACCTTTCCGACAGCCTTTTTTTGAACTCATACGCATATCGAAAAATACTCTTTGCTCTTCGGTCAATATTTTACGAATTTCAATTGCCATTTTAACTCCATCTTTTTTCATGAAAGCTTTTTTTACAGAAATTTCATCAATAAGAGAGTTTACTTTACTCATATCAACATTTTCCGCCGACATTAAAGTTCGTAATTTAGCTTCTTTTTCACCGATTTCATTTTTTACGGGAAGTACCGTTTTCATGTGTGTTGTTTTCAGGACTTTTATTTTTTCAATCTGACTGTCAGTTAAATCAGGAATATTCATAAATTTTCCGTATCCGTTACATTGCCCTTTTTTATTCCCTTGTCCTTGTCCGTTTCCTTGTTGAGCATACATTTGCGATGTTGCCATTATCAATGCAACTATCAAAACTGCCGATTTAAAATGATTTTTTTTCATCTGTTAATAAATTTTAAAATGTTAATAATAAATTGATTTCTATTTGAAAATCTGAATATTTAATAAAAAAACGTTTTTCTAAATTGTTCTCAACTATGACATTAAAAATCCCAAAAGGTTTAAATAAAAACAAAATAAAAATAAACAAAAAGAGAGTCTATGTGTATTCAATTCAAAATAAGCAAATTACAACGCCTAACATAATATTAAAACCACAACAAGAAAATCAACAAATTTTAAAGTTTAACAATAAAATAAAAAAAAATTTAAGTTAAGCCGAAAAAAGTATTATCTTTGTTTCCGAAAATTTTAACCCAAAAAAACAAAAAACATTTACGATATGAATCAAAAATTTGTAAACTCGGTATTTATATTATTGGCAAGTATTTTTATACTACTCCAATCATGCGGAGAAAGTACAGAAAACACCAAAACAGACGACGGTGCAATTGATGAACTATTTGACGATGCAAGTCTGGAAGATATTCCCGGAGATAACCTTACTTTTTATTTAATTCCGTCTCCTAAAGATATGTTCGATTTCACAAATGATGAAAATTTACCGTATTCATTAGAAGTTCTTAATCCTGTTGAAAATGCAGATAAATATATAGACACTAAAACACAAGAACTCGGTTTTGGAATATATTCAGCGGATTTAGCATATACGGCAGCTTTTGCAAAAACCAAAGATGCAATAAAATATTTAAGCGTTGTCAGAGATTTAAGCGATAAAATAGGAATTTCATCAGTATTCGATGAAAGCTTAGTACAACGTTTTGATAATGTTGAAGACAGCAAAGACTCTTTGATGAGCGTAACAAACGATACGTATTTCGATATAGTAAAACATCTTGAACTGAATGACAGAAAATCCTCACTTGCACTTATATCAGCCGGCGGCTGGTTAGAAAGTCTTTATATTGTAGTTAATTTGATTGACGAATACAAAGAAGACGATAAAACGATACAACTAATTGCAGACCAGAAAAATATATTTGAAAACCTAATACTTTATTTGGAACAAAATAAAGATGATGAAAACATTAAAAAAATTATAGAAGATCTAAAACCAATTCAAAAAATATACAACGGATTAGAAGAAGTTGATATTGAAAATGCCACCAAACCGGAAGTCGCAGCAGGACAAATTATAATAGGAGGAGCAAGAAAAATCGTTATAACAAAAGAGCAATTCGCCAATTTGAAGCAAATTATTTCCGAAATAAGAAATAAATTAACAGGAAACAACGTTTAATGTGTACTTAACTAATTTATAAAACTACATTAACTATGAAAATTATGAAAATGAAAATTTTAATATTGATGCTTGCCTTTGCCTTACCCTATACGGCAAGTGCTCAATGTACAAAAAAATTGGATTTTCACCGTTTAAGGGTGAAACAACCTTGGGCATATAATAATTTATCAAAAAGTGCAACCTGCACTTCCGGTAATCAATACGAATTTGTGCTTACGCTTACAAAAGGGAAAGATTACAGAATACAATTTTTTGCGGCTTCAGTATTCAATAATACCATGAACTTCAAAATAATTGACATGAGTACACAAAAAACAGTAATGGATCTTCCCGGCAACATATATGAACCGGGAGCAGGCAAACAAGTTCTTACGGATTATTTCGATGAAGACCGAGGCAAAATGATACACCCTTATTTTGACTTCTTCCCTGCATCGACAGCGAAACTCAAAATAATAATAGACATACCGGTAGCCAAACAAGAAATTGAAGCAAGCGATTCTTATCAAGCTCCGGAGCAAAAAAACAGAGGTTGTCTTACAGTACTCGTTCTCGATAAGCCGGCATCAGGAGGCTGGTAAGGTCTTCGACCTATTTCATGAGGTAAAACGTATTATAATATAGTTATTATACAAGCATTTATATGGAAAAACTTATGTGAGGGTCTTTAGTATGATAAAATTAATATTTTAAAATTTTAAAAAGCAGTTGCCCTCAAAAGTAACTGCTTTTTAATTTGAACACAATATTTGTACCGTACTGAAGTCATCAGGACTATAGTTTTACTTTATATTAAAAAGCCAAAAACCTATAAACTAACTATTTAATGTTTCTTATATATACAATAGGTATATTTTTATATTCGATATTAATAAAACTTGTTTCTTTATTCAATAACAAAGCAAGGAAAAGGGTTTCCGGTATAAAAAAACAAAAAAACGATAAACCTGTCGGCAATAATAAAAAAATAATTTGGTTTCATTGTGCTTCAGTCGGCGAATTTGAACAAGCTCGACCGCTTATCGAAAAAATTAAAGAAACAAAACCGGCATATAAAATATTACTCACTTTTTTTTCAGCTTCCGGTTACGAACTTCGCAAAAACTATCCCAAAGCCGATTATGTAACATACCTTCCTCCCGACAGTAAAAAAAACGCAAAAAATATTATTGAAACTTATCAACCCGATTATGTCTTTTGGGTTAAATATGAATTTTGGTACAATTATCTATCCGAACTAAAAAAAAACAATATAAAAACATTTTTAATTTCCGGAATATTCAGAGAAAATCAAATATTTTTTAAATTTTACGGAAATTTTTATAGAGATATTCTGAAAAATTTCACAACACTTTTTATTCAAAATCAAAATTCAGAAAAATTACTTAATTCAATCAACATAAAAAACACTGCTGTAGTCGGCGATACACGCTTTGACAGAGTTTTGGACATCTTTAAAACAAGTAAAAAAATTAATTTGATTGAAAATTTTAAGCAAGACAAATTACTTGTAATAGCCGGCAGTACTTGGTTTGCCGACGAACAAATTATCGTAAAATTTATTAATTCAAATAGAAAAAACGTTAAATTTATAATTGTTCCGCATGAAATATCCGAAGAAAAAATAAGTAAACTTTGTAATAGTATTTCGGAAAAAAGCATACTTTTTTCCGAAGCAAACGAAAAAAACATTCAAGAAAAAAATGTATTGATAATCGACAATGTCGGTATGCTGTCATCGCTATATAAATATGCAAATATTGCTTATGTCGGCGGAGGTTTCGGTGCGGGAATACATAATACTTTAGAGCCGGCAGTTTGTGGAATACCCGTTATTTTCGGCAAAAAATATCAAAATTTCGACGAAGCTGTCGGCTTAATAGACAGTAAGGCTGCTTTTTCAATATGCAACTATACGGAATTTAAGTCAGTCATTAATAAAATAATAAACGATAAAAATTTCAGAGACAAAACAGGCTTGTCGGCAGGAAATTATGTCAGAAACGAAGCCGGAGCAAGCTGTAAAATTTTGAAAAAAGTACAAATCAATGATTAAAAAAAAAATATTACTCATAAATCCTCCACAAGAATATAATGTAAAAGTCGGTATCGAAGATGATTTTATTGAAATAATAGGCTACTATCCACCTTTGGGCTTACTGTATATTGCAACTATTCTGAAAAATTCCGGCTTCGAAGTTAAAATTCTTGATTGTGTTCCGATGCGAATCGGTTATCCGGAACTAAAAAAAGAAATTGCAAAATTTTCTCCGTATATGGTTGGAATTACGACATATACAATGTCGATGCACGATGTTCTGCTTAGCGTAAATATTACAAAAGAAATAAATCCTAATATTATCACTGTTCTCGGCGGACACCACCCTACCCTATATCCAAAAGAATCATTGCGATATAAAAATGTCGATTATATTGTACACGGCGAAGGTGAAGAAGTAATGCTTGAACTTTTGGAAGCACTTGAAAACAACGCAAGTCCGGAAGAACTTGTAAAAATAAAAGGACTCGGATTGTTTCGCAATAACAAAGAATATTTGAATCCTATAAAGGCTTACGTCAAAGACCTTGACACTTTACCGATACCTGACCGAAGTTTTTTACCTTCCGATATTTACATAAGTATTGTCGGAAAAAATAAAATGCTTGCAACGGTCATGTCTTCAAGAGGTTGTCCTTTTAAATGTACATTTTGTTTTACTCCTAACAAAAGCTACAGAAGTCGCTCAAACGAAAATATTATTGAAGAAATAAAATATCTGACAGAACTTGGCTTTAAAGAAGTATTCTTTTTTGATGACCTCTTTGCACTTCAATCCAAAAAAGTTGTCGAATTTGCAAAAGATTTGCAAAAACACAATATTAAAATAGATTGGAGTTTCAGAGGAAGAATCGGCTCGATAACTCAAGAATTAGTTACCGAAGTAAAAAAATCCGGTTTGCATCGTATTCAATTCGGCATAGAATCCGGCATGGATAAAACTTTAAAACGCATAAAAAAAGGCAATACAACCCAAGAAATACGAACAGTTATAAAAATGTGCAAAAAAGCCGGCATACAAACAATCGGTAATTTTATTATCGGCTTACCGGACGAAACCAAAGATGATATTGAAAGAACGCTTAAGTTTTCTCGTTCAATAAGTTTAACCTATGCTCAATACAGCATTCTTATGCCATTTCCGTTCACTGCCATTTACAATGAAGCATTACGGGAGGGCATTATTTCCTATGACTTTTGGCAAGAATTTGTCGATGACCCTATTGGTCGTTCTCAAAGTTTTGAAATGCAATACTGGGAAAAAGATGTAGAGCTTGAATTTTTATTCAAAAAAGTAAAACAAGCATTTAAAAAATTCTATTTCCGTCCGGTTACAATAATCAATAAACTTAAAGAAATTGAGAATTTTCAAGAATTTAAAAATGCTTTTATCGGAGCCTTATCAGTATTAAAATTTAATCCGAAAAAATAATCCAAAAACAAATCGTGCCACGTTAAAACGTGGCCCGATAAGAAAAATATTTTTTCAAGCTACTTATTTTGTGATAATTACAAGGTATTTTGACATACTCCAAAATTTATCGGGGTCGCTTATTGTTATGCTTTCAAATTTATTGTCGGAATCTTTATCTAAAGTAAAAGAACCTGTCGGATGTTGCGAAAGAATAAGAGCTTTCTTTACGGAATTAAGTGAAAATTGAGTTAATTCTCTGATGTCTATTTCAGTAAACTTTTCTGCTTTCGGGTGAATTTTATGAACACCGCCTATTCCGAGAATTTTACCTTCTGTGGAAATTATACCTTTTTCAGTAAGGTCTGCTTTGTTGCCGATTATGTAATAAGCCGTATGTAATTTTTTATCTTGTTCGCTTATTACTTCTTTTTTTTCTGTGTTTTCGGTTTCAAGACCGGTAATATCTTCGGACATACCGTCTATTTTTTCGTTAAGCTCAGCCATATCCACGTCCATTTGCTCAAGTTTTGTTTTCAAGGAAGAAATTTCATCATTTTTTTTATTCATTTCTTCAGTCAAACTTTCAACAGTTTTTTTAAATTCAGAAACTTTTGAATTAGAATTTTTCATT
>JAOZMN010000590.1 GCA_029934265.1 Bacteroidales bacterium | reverse complement strand
TCTCAAAATAAGAAGTACTCCCGGAAGTAAAGAAATGTAGTATTTCAAAGGAATTGATTTTGGCAAGTCATGAAAAACAGAAAGTTCTGTCGGAACAAAAAAACTTCTCACATAAAATGTAATATTATAAAAAGCGTAAAAAAGTTTATCCGAAAAATTAATGCTTGAACTGCCTTGTGTCTGACTTTTAAGAGCAATTAATCCAAAAATAAACGAAAGAAGGAAAAAAGGAACTTTTGAAAGTATTGTTTTTACGGTTATTTTTTTTGTACGATAATAATCTAAAGCTATAAGTATCAAAGGAAGTGTAATTGCAGTCGGTTTGGAAAGTAAAGAAGCTATAAAAAATAATAAAGACAAAAGTAAATAATTGACACCGTTTTTTTTCTTGAAAAGTAAATAAAAAATCAACGAAAGCAGATAGAAAAAGCCGAATAAAACATCTTTACGTTCCGAAATCCATGCTACAGACTCGACGTGCAAAGGGTGTACGGCAAACAATAAGGCGGTAAATAAAGAAATTTTTATTTTTCTTTCCGAAAGTAAAAAAATAAAGAAAAAAACAAGTATCGAATTGAAAATGTGTAATATAAGATTGTGAATATGGTAAAAAGAAGCATCATATTCTGCAAAATAATAATCAACAGAAAGCGACAGCATCGTAAGAGGGTGAATATTTCCTACAACTTTGGTATGAAAAAACATGAAAAATTTTTCCGGACTTATTTCTTTTATATTATCGTTTTGAGTAACATAATATGGGTCGTCTAATGAAATAAAATCATTATCGGCAATCGGAAAATATATCATTATTGTTGCGAAAACAATGATAATTACGGAAATAATTATTTTTGCATTATTGCTTTTTAAAATATTTTGCAAAACATTCATTCTACGACTTTTAAGTGGTCTGTTGCCGAAACAAAAATATTAATTAAATTGTATATTGCTAAAATATTTTTTAAATTTAATTATAGTTTTTACTTTTGCATCAAAATATCCGGATATATAAATTAAAAATTTAAAAAGAACAATTATGCAATTAGATACAAATTTGAAACACCTTATTACAACTGATGATTTTAATAAAACCATCAGTGAAAATGAAAACGTAATGATATGTTGCGGACGTATGGGACCAATGTGTGTCCCCGTATATGACGCAATGGAAGAGCTTGAAAATGAATACAAGAGTGTGAAATTTTACGATATGCTTTTTGATGCACCGGAAGCCGGAGTTATTAGAAACTTGCCTGAATGCAGAAATTTTATGGGCTTACCGTTTACAGTATATTTCAAAAACGGAAAATTAGTTAAAGCAACTTCAAGTATTCAATACAAAGACCAAATTACTGAAATTTTAGACGAAAACTTCGGAAAATAAGGTTTTTGACCTTTTATAATAATGTGTATAAGAAGAAATATCTTTTTATACTAAATTTCGGTTTAAATTATGAATAAAGAATTTAAAGTAATAATTATCGGTGGAGGTCCTGCGGGACTAACCGCCGGTATTTATCTCGCAAGAGCAAAAGTAAAAGTGTTGATTATAGATTCAGGAATGCCCGGAGGACAAATTAACTTAACACATGAAATTGCGAATTATCCCGG
>JAOZMN010000187.1:3644-6080 GCA_029934265.1 Bacteroidales bacterium | reverse complement strand
ACAAACAAAAACAAACAAAAACAAACAAAATGCAAACAATACCGATAACATATCATTCAGATTTACAAGCATATCACGATGCTGTCGAGCTTGGCGATATATTTCAAGGAATTTTTGAAGATGCCGATAAGCTCGGTTTTGTAGACGGCAGTTTTCTCGGAATTAATCTTGACGGACTTTCCGGTAACGATGAAGTTGAAATTAATGCAGACAAAATATTTCAATATTTACTCAAAACCCGAACTGCAATTATAAACGCACAATCCGAAGCAAGTAAAATACAGGACAGTACACAAATGTTGCAAATGCTTGATTATCTTATTAAGTATTGGAATACTGACCAAAGAGATGACGCACTTGAAACATTATCGGCACAAGAAAAATCATTGTTCAAAAAAGGATTTATTTCATACAACGCAACCGATTTAGACATTTCGGACACTGCAAACGAAAGTGAAAACGGCTTTTTTACAACATTAAGAAATCTTTTTGTTTGGGAAGATGACCATGTTTTTAACGGTTTCGGCGACACAGAGGAAGACCCTGATTATGATTATGAATATTACACTCCCGATGAAGATATTGAAGAAGACGAGCCGGAGGCAGATGATTTAGAAGGCTGGGAAGAAGTGGACGGATACGAAAATGACCCTGATTATGAATATATATATGATGATGACATAGAGGGCTTTGAAGGACTTGGCGAGCTTGGCAGATGGAGTATTAGGAAATGGAGACAAAAAAGAAAGGAAAAGAAAAAAATACGTCAGGATAAAAGATACGAAAAAAAAGCAAAGAAAAAACGATTTTTAATTCGTTACAGAGGAAGTCGCAGAAGAGGTTACCGTTACGATACACTTTTACATAAGTGGGTGCGATTCGGGAAACAACAAAAGAAAATAAACCGAAATCTTAAAAAAATTTTCCGCAGAAAAAAAATAAAACGATTTATCGGAAAATCAAAAAAGTTCATAAAACGAATTGGCAGAGGAACTGTTAAAGTTCTGAGGGTAATGAACAAATTCAACCCTGCAACTTTATTGATAAGGAACTCCTTAAGAGGGCTTATTGCATTGAATTTATTTGGAACAGCAACAATTTTGAATAAAGGAACAAAAGTCAGAGGACGTGTGGCAGGCAAACGATATAAAGCAATAAAAGTAAGAGGTAAAGTTACGAAAATGTACATAAATCTTGGTGGGAAGAAATTAAAATTAGATAAATCAATCCGTAACGGTTCACGCAGGCGACCTATTTTCAATAAAAAAGTAAAAGGTATAAACGGACTTGGATATGTCGTTTCGGCTTCGATAGCTTCAATGATTACAACTGCCGGAGCTTTTATTGCTAAAATATGGAATTGGATAAAAAAAGCAGGTCTTGCAATTGCAAAAGTTGTAAAAAAGGTATTTCCGAAATTAAAAGATAAAGTTAAAGATTTTGCCGATAAACCCAAAGAACAAGGTAAGCCGATATTACCCGAATTACCATCAGGAAATTCCGACACGGACACGGAAACTCAAAATAATACTGAACAACAGGACACGGAAACACAAGATAATTTTTCAGTACCTCCGGAAAATCAAAATTTCAGTGAAGGTGAACAAAGCGGAGGAACATCAGACAGTAAAGATGACGATGACAAAAAAGATGACGATGACAAAAAAGCAAAATTCATAAAATACGGATTAATAGGAATTGGCAGTATTGCCGTAATCGGGGGCGGTGCGTATTTTTTTACAAAACACAATAAACAAGCTCAAACAAACAAACAAAAAATGCCGAAAAAATTATCCGGTATTAATTTTTCATAAACCTTAAAATTTCAAACAAATGAGAGCAAACAAAAATTTCAAAATTTCTCAAATTAAGGCTAAAGATGTTACCGGTAATATTCAAAATGTTGCCGCTACATTCGGAGGCTTAGTCGTAGGAAAAGCTATTTCACGCGGATTAGACAAAGTTGTTAAATCCAAAACCGTAGAAGGATTGGTCGGCATCGAAGTTGCCGAAAATGTAGCAAAATGGGGCAAGCCTCTTGTTGTTACGGCAGTTGGAGCGGGTACTGTGGTATTCGGCTCGCACAGAGGTAACGACATTGTAAAATTTGCAGGTCTCGGTATCGGTGCGATAGGACTTTCGGAAATCGGAACAATCGTAACAGGTAAAAATGCTCTCGCCGGAATAGACGAAGTGATGGGCGACTATGACAACATTGCAGGTTACAACACACTTGCTGAAGCTCCGGAATACGAAGTGATAGATATGGCAACCGGCGAAGCAATACCAAGCTATCCCGAACTTGCTTTACCCGAACTTTCAGGACAAGGAAGCGGTTACGAACAAGTGTCTTTTGAAACTCCTGTTTCTGAAGCAGAAATTGATTTGTACGGAATAGGCAATACCGAAGATGATGAAGATGAATACGATGATGAA
>JAOZMN010000187.1:0-3544 GCA_029934265.1 Bacteroidales bacterium | reverse complement strand
AGTAGGAAACACAGATGATGATGAAGTTTACGAAGATGAAATTTTCTAAACAGTAATCTTAATTTCAAATATTTTTTTCAAACAGAATTTTTACTAATTATTAACTAACAAATCAAACAAAAATGGAAAACATTTTAAGCGGATTACTAAACGGAAATCCTGAAGTAAATCTTGACGATTTAAACGAAGATGAATTGGACAACCTTGTTGAAGGACTTGGACGTTACAGAGGCAAAAAAGGATACAGACGTGCAAGACGTTGTATTCAAACATCTCGCAGAAAACGAATCAGAAAAGGCAGAACACCGCACGAAACAAAAGTTTCTTCGGCACTTGCCAAATTTCAAAACAGACTTTCATGGATTGAAAATCCCGACATTGGGAAAGGATTAAAATCCGGAAAACTTGTTGCCGGCGATTTTGAAATTTATGCAATCAAAAAAGCAACAAGTAAACATATTGAAATGTTTATGCCCGGCGATACTGCATCGGACGGAGTTACAAATATCAATAACTCCATGATACATCCCGGTTCGGTTATGCTTATTGAAAGTGTAAGTGTTCTTTCCGGTGTTCAAGGAACTCCGACAGGTAACAATGTTGAAGACGGAAAAACTGTTGATTTCGGACAAATAGCAACTGCTGTAGCAAACGGAAAATACGTTTTTGAAAACGGTCAAAAAATCTTACAAAAAAAAGCATCTAACCAACTGTTTAATCACGGTGAAATGCCGTATAACAGAAAAGGTGAATACACACTTTCGACACCTGTTATGATACAAGACCAACAACCAATCAAATTTGATATTGATTTGTCTGCAAATGCTGTTGCCGAAACTTATATTATGGTACGATTCAGAGGAGTTGTAACTCAACGCTACTAATAATTGATGTTGTTTTTTCTTTTGAAGTTGCGGGCTTTATGCTCGCAACTTCAAATAAAATTATAAGACCTTAAATTTTATCAAAAATGAACCAAGAAGAATTAGACATATTAAAGGAAATTCAAAAGAATATTGTTTATGCAATAAATTCAAGTGATAACTTATACAATGAGCCGAAACTTGAAATTGAAACCTTTAAAATAGATATTACCACAGCCGGACAAACGGTTTCGGTAACCGGACAAACAAAAATTGAACATGGGAAAGTACTTGGTATATTTACTTCTTGCAGAGGCACGGCAGATACAAATTATAATTCCGTTTTTAAAATTGAAATTGATGATAAAAAAATCATTGCAGATGATTATTTACAGTTTCATTTATTTGAAAAAACAGCTTATAACGAAATACAGGGCGTTGCATGGAAAACAGATTTAAAAGTTGATGCTTCACGCGTTGCAATATCTTACAAAGACGGCTCTACACTTGCAGTTCCGTATAAGGCTTATGTATATTTAATTTGTCGAAAAAAACAATCAAAATGATTACTGTAATTCAAATATCCGCACCTTTTAAGGATTATTACGGAGCTAAAATAAGTTTTAAAATACCGTCTTATGTATCAGAAATAAAAAAATTTGTTCTTTACATAAAAGACGAAAAAACATTGCTTGATAAACTGAATGATTTAGTTACAACACACGGTTTAACTCCTGTTAATTTTGACATTGCAACTTACAGTATTTTGCTAAATAACAATACAGACGCTTATTTATCGGATATGCCTTTGGAACATCATCGGCAAGAATACGGCTCGAACAAAAAAGGTAATTTTCATACTTTAAAATTGCCGGCAAACAAAAAAGTAATACCAAACGCATCACATTTGTTTATATGCAAAATGAATAAACAAATGATTGATTACATAAACAACAACAAACCGCAAACTAATGATTTAGCAAATCATTTGCGAAAAGAATTAAAAGTAAATCTTTTAATTGAATACAAAAAATGAGCTTTTTACTTGAAAAAAAAATATTGTCGGACGTAAAACACTTATTCAAGTGTGATGATTATCATTCCGAAAGTATCGAATTTAATATCAATACGGATTTTGACAAAATCAAACTGCAAGATAATGCTCTTTATTATTTGAATTTCAGAAAAATAGATTTGTCGAACACGGCTTTAATTTCAATTTTTTCAGAAAATAATTTTCTTGCATCTTCCAAAGAAGATTTTGAATTTGACCCTTTCAAATATTTGAGAATTGAAAGTTTCAGAAATTACATTACAGTTTTAACTGAAAACTACGGAACTTCATTTGTTCCGTATCAATTAAGTTTTACAAAAATAATACCATTTACTAAAAATTAAAAACAAAAAAACATGGAAATATTAAGCGAAAAAGTAAATGAAGTCCTTGATAAATACATAAATAAACCTAATATTTTTTTTAGAGTTTATTACGGTTTTTACAGAGATTTAGAGACAACTCCTATTTCGGTAACCAAAAACTTAGATAAAGGTAAAAGTCGCTTTTTGGAACTTCTTACAGAGGCAAAAGATAATTACGAAGCTGATTTTGCTGAAATATATTTATATAAGCTCGCAGACAAACACCCGCAAAAAACATCTTTCACAAAAACTACAATCAAATTTATAGAGAACAAAAAAGAAGCAAATTCAGAAGAGGGCTTACAAGGACTTGATTATTTCGGAGGATTTAACGGAATATTACAAACAACTGTACAATCGGCAAGTTTAAAAACCGAAAATGAAAGTTTAAAAGAACAAAAAACCGAACTAAAAACCGAACTCGAAAAAATAAAAACTCAAAACGAACAATTTGTAAAAGACAACTTCAATAATGAAGACAAAATAAGAAAATTAGAATGGGATTTAAGGCGTGAAAAAGAACAAAGAGAAAACGATAAAGAAAACGCAAAAAATCGCTTAAAAAATATTGATACATATCTTCCTACTCTTGGCGGTATAGTTGCCAATATTGCAAAAATAGACGCTAATCAAATGCGTTCGTTACTCGGAATAGAGCCGGAACAAGAAGCCGTACCCGAAAATACAGAACAACAAAATACAGAACAAGAACAAGTCGAATACGAACAAGTACAAAAGTATGAAGGCGAAAAATTACAAGCTAAAAATCTTATTGATGCTGTTAATAAGTGGCTTATGAATGTATTAGACAACAATACCGGTGAACTTGCACTAAATACGATTGCCGAAGTTTACAAAGTATTTGATTTCATTGCAAAAAACACCGATAACTTACAATTATTGACTGATTTGATAAAAGAAAACAATCCGATAAACAAAAACTGATAAACAGAATAAACATGGTAGAAATAATAATTAAAACAAAAGTTAAAGCAAGCAATGTCGAAAATGCTAAAAAAGCAGGTGTTATTTTTAATTCAATATCAAGAAATGTTTCGGAACAAGAAATTTCCGACCTTGCAAATAAACTGAAAGAAAAACCGACTTTATTTAAAGGACTTATAAGCAAATTAAACAATCCTTTAATAAAAAACTTGATATAAAATGTCCGCAATTTTAACGGCAATAGAAGCAAAAAATAAACTATCCCAAAGTAAGCAAGGACGTAATGAAAACGACTTGAAATATGATTTGGAAAAACA
>JAOZMN010000186.1 GCA_029934265.1 Bacteroidales bacterium | reverse complement strand
ACTATTTTTCAATCGGAAAAATTTAAAGAGAAGAAAAGAAACACAAACGGTAATCAAAACAATCAATATTTGTCCGAGTTCCAACCCGATATTAAAAGCAAAAAGTGAAATAACTATGTCGTTTGCATCGGAAAGTAAAGCTCGCAAATAGTTAGAAAAGCCAAGACCATGTATTAATCCGAAAAAAAACGTTAAAAAATATTTAATTTTACCTTGTTTTAATCGGTTTTTGCTATCTTTGTTTATTATATTAAAAACCGCAGTGATTAATATTGTAACGGGTATTAATATTTCTATAATATATGATGAAATATTGATAATATCAAGTGTTGCAAGAGCAAGTGTTGCCGTATGTCCTATTGTAAAGGCAGTTACGAGAATTAATATTTTTTTTATATCTTTAATAAAATAATTTGCACAAAGTACAACTATAAAAAGTATATGGTCATATCCTGCAAAATCAATGATGTGCTCGAATCCAAGCTCAAAAAACATACTGAACATAATTTAAAATTTTAGTGTTATGTTAAAATTATTTTCGATTATTCTGTTTATTTTTATCAGTTACTTACCAAACAATTATCAAGTATTGCACCCTGTACACATATCCGTAACTAATATAGAATACAACAAAAATACAAAAAAATTTGCAGTAAGTATTAAACTTTTTACAGATGATTTTGAAAGAGCATTAAGCAAAAATACAGGGAAAGCAACCAAAGTAACCGATAATGATATTATCACCGGAAAAAATATAAATCATTATATAAATAGGCGTTTAATTATTAGATTTGCAAACAAGATACAAAAACTTAAATTTGTACGAAAAACTGTGAAGGATAACAATACAACTTGGCTTTATTATGAATTTGTTCCGACAAATATATCCGGTAAAATCCTGATTACAAATAAACTTATGTTTAATTTGTATTCAGACCAAAAAAATTTATTGATATACTCTTATTTAAATATAGAAGAAGCATATAAATTTGACGAAAACAATTATAAATTTGAAATTAGCTTCTAAAAATCAATAAACTTCACCAATTACAGTATATATGATAAAAAAATCATTAATATTATTACTTGTTTTATTTATATCTTTTCACGTTCATGCAACCCATAATCGTGCAGGGGAAATTACCTACGAGCATATTTCCGAATATACTTATAAAATCACACTGATTACATACACCTATACTCCAAGTACCGCCAACGAATCAAGAGATTCTTTGGAAATTAAATGGGGCGATGATACAAAAAAAGAAATACCGAGAATACTTATACAATACCTTCCGGACGATATTCAGAAAAATACTTATGTCGGTTATCATACATATCCGGGTCCCGGAGTTTATGAAATTGTAATGTCCGACCCTAACAGAAATGACAATATTGTAAACATTCCCAACTCGGTACAAATTGTATTTACTTTAAAAACAACTCTAAAAATAGACCCTTTATTAGGATTTAATACAACCCCTGTTTTACTAAATCCGCCTATCGACAAAGCGGCAAAAGGACGTATTTTCATACATAATCCGTCGGCTTATGATGCAGACGGCGACAGCCTTTCGTACAAAATAGCAAGCTGTTACGGTGATGAAGGTTTGGAAATTAAAAATTATCAACTTCCACTCGCAAGTAATGAAATTTACGTAAATCCTGTTACCGGCAATTTGGTTTGGGACTCGCCGGTCAAAATCGGAGAGTATAATATTGCAATGGAAATCGAAGAATGGAGAAACGGCATAAAAATAGGCAGCATAGTCAGAGATATGCAAATAGAAGTTTACGATACCGACAGCCACCCTCCCAAAATTGAAAACCTGCCGGATTATTGTATTACTGCAGGCGATACTCTCTCTTTCAGCGTAACGGCAACCGACCAAGACAATGATTATATAACACTTTCAGCTTCCGGAGGTGCGTTGAAAGTAATTAAAAATCCTGCAAAATTTCCGGAACGAACCGCAAAAGGAACAGTAACATCGCAATTTACATGGAATACAGATTGCTCAAACGTTCAAAAACAAAGTTATGATATTCTCTTTCGTGCAGAAGACAGTAACCCCAAAGTACAACTCACGGATTATGAAGATGTTAAAATAAAAGTCGTAGCACCTGCACCGAAAAATTTAACAGCAACGGCTTACGATAATACTATCGAATTAAATTGGGAACAAACTATTTGTACAAATGCCTTAGGCTATAAAATTTACAGAAAAAAAGGAAGTTACGACTTTACGCCGGAAAATTGCATTACAGGAATACCTGAAAGTTCAGGATATGAATTAATTGCAACTACAAGCGGAACAGATACCGTTACTTTTATCGACAACGGTACAGGTTTCGGATTAACGCAAGGTTACACATATTGTTACAGACTTATTTCTTATTTTGGAGACGGCTCGGAAAGTTACAGCTCCGAAGAAGTTTGTGTCGAACTGAAAAGAACAGTCCCAATTTTTACAGAAGCCACTGTAAATTATACTGATACAGAAAACGGAAGCGTTAAAATATCATGGTTGCAACCTACCGATTTTGATACGGCAAAATATGCCGGTCCGTACAAATATATTCTCGAATCGGCAAACGAATTATACCCTTCCGATTACTCAAATCCGATTGAAATTTCCGGAATAAATAATACAACTTATACAGATACTTTAATAAATACTTACGAATTTCCAAAAGCATATAAACTTACTTTTTTTTCCGGAAATGAACAAATCGGAGAGCCTGCATATACAACAAGTGTTTTTCTTTCGGCAAAACAAGCAGATAAAAGTCTGAATATAAAATTTAACAACAACACAGCTTGGACAAATTATAAATATACTGTTTTCATGAAAGATGCCGATGAAGATTGCAATCCAAATACCGAAAAATATGATTCGATAGCAAGTACTTCAGACAATTTTTTCATTGTTTCCGAACTCGATAACGATAAATATTATTGGTTTAAAGTTAAAAGTTACGGAGAATATCAACTTGATTTTATCCAAAAACCTTTAATAAATTATTCGCAAGAATTTTGTGCGTCCCCGAACGATACAGTCCTGCCTTGTCCCCCGAAACTTGAAGTGGAAAGTCTGTGCAAAGAGCTGAATAACGAATTACGTTGGTCTGTGCCTGATTCTTGTAAAGAAGATATTGCAGAATATTTAATATATTATTCCGATTCTCAAAACGGGAAATTAGAGTTACTTATAAGTTTGCCGAACGATGTAAATGTTTATAATCATTATCCTGAAACAACACTTGCCGGTTGCTATGTTATTTCCTCAAAAGATTATTCCGGAAATTCAACTGCTCCGGAAAAACTTCTGAAAATTTGTATTGATAATTGTACAAATTATGAGCTTCCGAACGTTTTCACACCGGACGGAAACGGAATAAATGATAAATTTATCCCCCTACCCTATAAATTTGTAGAAAAAATCGACCTCAAAATTTATAATCGCTGGGGAACTCTTGTTTTTGAAACAACAGACCCTGATATTAACTGGGAAGGTACTGATTATAAAACAGGTAAAAAAGTAACAAACGGAATTTATTATTATATTTGCGATGTTTACGAAAAAAGACTTTCCGGAACGGAAGTCAGAAATATAACCGGTTTTGTGCATATATACGGAAACAAAACATCAAAAATAAATAATTAAGGTCTTCGACCTATCTAATGTTGCTTACGCACTCGTGCAAATATTTGTAAATTAGCTTATTCTAAATAAGTAAATAAATGTGTGAAAACTTTTATAAGTGTACTTAATTATTCTGTTATTCTATTAAACAGCTATGATAAATTAATTGTACAACTTAATTTTGTTATTTAAAACAATATCAGTTACTTGTATTAAGTAGTCTTACTAAAGTTTTTCCGCATTTGTAATGTTATAATATTCTAAATATCAATAAATTATACTCTTGGCTTTGCCTCATTAAATAGGTCGAAGACCTTACTCCGGATTTACATATAAAAAAGCACCGGAACTTACTCAAATTTTAAAAATGAAAAAATACATATTTATATTATTGATTTTTTTTGTGAGTAAATTTTCATTTGGTCAGCTCTCGGAATACGACAGTTTATCTGTTGTTGCCGGTATCAAATTTTCCGAAAAACAATACGTGCAAGCTGGAGAATTGTATAAAAAAATATCAAATATCAAAAATAAAGAAAAAAATGAACTTCTTTTTGCACAATGTTTATACAGAACAAGAAATTTTGAAAAAGCATTTTCAATAACCGAAAAACTGCGAAAAAATAATCCTCAAGCCGGCTTATACCTCGCCGCCAAATGCAAAGCAGGACTTTCAGTGCCGAAAGAAAGTTGCAAATATCTTGCAGAATATCTGAAAACTCTGAATAAATTATACGAAAGTCAAATAAAATCGGATACTGTTTTCAGGAAAATAGAAAACTCATCTGTTTGGGTCGAGCTTTGGAAAAAAAATATGTATTCAAGTTACGAGCGTAAACTTGAAACAGCTTTGTACGAAATTTCAAGAAACAATCCGGAAGAGGCTTATGATATTTTAAATATCATAATACAAGAAAACGGCAAAAAACATAAAGCCTTATATATGCGTGCCGAATTTCATTTTTCAAAAAAAAATTATAAATTTGCCGAAGAAGATTTTACAAAAGCTTTAAAATTGAGAAAATTTGAAAAATATTATCAAGGACGTGCGGAAACATATATAAAACTTCAAAAATACAAAAAAGCAAAGTCGGATTTAGAAGAACTTTTAAAAACCGATAATTTTAATTTGGATTACAAATATAAACTTTCTTTAGTCGATTTTAATTTGCAAAATTATAAAACGGCATTAAGCGAAATTAATTTTCTTATAAAATTTTGTCCCGAAAATGATACATACAGATTTTTAAAGGGAAAAATATATTTTGAAATGCAAGATTACATGCCTGCACTCAAAGAATTTAATAAATGTGTAAAATCTCCCGTTCAAAAAGCCGACTATTTTGAGGCACTTGCCGATACTTATGCTGAAACACAAAGTTATGAATATGCCGATAAAAATTATGCAATGGCTTTGGATTTAAAACCGAATTCAGGCAAATTATATTATAAAAAAGCAAACATTTTGTATCTTGCAGGCAATAAATCGCAAGCCTGTTATTGCTGGCAAAAAGCAGTTTCTTATAAATATTACAAGGCTTCCGACAAAATAGAAATACATTGCGAAAAATAACAAAATTAAAATTTAATGACAAACACAAACACAAACTCTGAAAAAGAAATAGACCTAACAGAAATACTAATAAAAGTATATACCTTTTTTTCTAAATATAAGTATATTTTTATAGGGGCAATCGCTTTGGGAATACTTCTGTCAATCATGAAATTTTCTATCGAAAAGAAATATTACAAAAGTGATATTATCGTACTCTCGAATCAAAAAGAGATACTTATAAATATGCTGGAAAGTCTTATCGAGCAGGACGATTATTCAATATTAGCGGATAATTTCGGATTATCAAAAAAAGCAAACAAATGTAAAGTAACGGATATGTCTGTTGAGCGAATTTTCATCGGCGAAGGAACCGATAAGACAGAACAAGCAATGTTTAAAGTTTATTTTTCGGTAACGGATACTGCCATGTTTAAAAATCTCGAAAAAGGAATTGTATATTTTGCCGAAAACAATGATTTTATCAAACAAGAAAATGAATTTAATAAAATACAAAACTCTGAACTTATTAAAAAATATAAGGAAGAAATAGATAAGATAGATTCGTTAAGAAATATAAACTTCAATAATAAATTAACTATATCGGGAAGTGATGATAATAAAAATGAAATAATCAACCTTTACAGACAACAGCAATCAATAGAACGTTCGCTGAAATTATCAAAACCGGTCAGAATTGTAAGACATTTTGATTTGCCGAAAAAAGCATTCAGCACGAAAATAAAAACCGGTATTATATCCGTATTTTTAAGTTTTTTTATAGCTTTAATTATCACTTTACTTATCGAGACTAACCGTTTTGTCCGCAGGCACGAAAAAAACAAAGTGGAAGAAACTCAGGAATAATGAAAACGTTACCAAACCGGTAAGC
>JAOZMN010000185.1 GCA_029934265.1 Bacteroidales bacterium | reverse complement strand
TGCACACCACTACCTATTTCTTTACTTTGATAAGACTCTTTTTCTGCTTCCCAAAGTTTTTGCAATTCAGTTATTTTCATTATACAATTTTGTGTAATAAAATTCAAATAAAGTTTAGAATCAAAAAATATATTATTTATTTATATTGTTGCTGACAGCTAACTTTATCGATATTTACAAATTAAAAAACGGCAGATATTATCCTTTTTACCGGGGACATTGAACTTTATATACCCATTTGGTTTTATTATCGGTTCCGGTAACTTTTACAGTTATCAAACTGTCCGGACTTGTAAATTTTATAAAAAGTCCTTTCGAGCCGGAAACCGGACCGTTTGTACTCCACAGCATTCTGTCCGGAGAAATTTCCGAAGGCTTTCCTGCATAAATATTTAATTGGTCGGGAAGCTGATACATTGAATAATATAAAGCAAACTTACCTTCACTTTTTCCCATTTTATACACTGTAATTGTTGTTCCGAAACCTCCGGAACTTGTTTCGTTTCCGCAAGGTACAGGAATTTCCGAAACGTCTTGTGTCTTATCTGAATTTGAAAGATAAATTATTTTTTCTTTAATATAATTAAACGTCGCTTTTGTAATATTAAAATTATCGGCAGTAACGACAGCAGTTATAGTACCACTTTTTATTGACGAAAAATTAACAAGTCCGTTTACGTCCGTTGTCCCGATAAGGGTATCGTTTGTTATAATTTTAACTTTTGCGTTTACAACCGAAGTTTCAGTTTTTTCGTCCAAAATTTTAAGCGTCAATCCTTCTGTATAAACCGGTATTACTTTCGAGGAATCTGTTTTTACCGTGTCAAATACCGTAACCGTATCGGTAACAGTAGGAACGAATAATCCTGCAAAGTACGGTTTCAAAAAATATAATCCGAGAATAATTAACAGTAAAAGCGGTATAAGCCAAAGCCAAATCGGGAATTTTTTCTTACCGACTATTATTTCGTGTTTTTGATTATCGTTACAAATAAATTCATCTTCGTATTTTTCATTTTGATAATTTACGGTTGTAACAATTTTTTTACCGATTTGATTATTCGGAATTATTAATTCGCCGTTTTGGTCTGTTTTAAATATTTTTCTTTCGCCGTTTATTTCTGCAATTATATCATAATCCGATAATATTTTGTCGTGTATGGTTTTGACTTTGAACGACATTGTAAACATTTTCGGTTCAACTTTCGGGCTTACAACTCTTATTGAACCTTTAATCAAATATTCATTTTTGTTTTTTATACAAGTATAACTTATCGTTTGTTTTTGTTTGCCGGCAACTATTTGAGCTACTTTTACGGTTGTCCCGAAAGGTACATTTTCTACAATAACTAATCCTTGCTCGTCTGTTGTTTTTTCAAACATCATATCGGCATATTCAAAAGAAAGCGGATTGTTTTGTATTATATTATCGAATTGGTCGATTAGTTTAAATACCATTCTTCCGGTAGTAACGGGCGATTCGCCGAATATTTTGTACTGGCCTGATTTTTTTTCACAATTATATTTATATTCATTTACTCTTTTATTGTTAATCATTTGATAACAAACAACATTTATCCCTACGGGCATATTATTTAATACAATATTCCCTTCTTCATCGGATACTCTTTCTGTTTTTATTCCTTCAAATTCAAAGAAAAAATGAGCAAACGGAACTTTTTTACCATGCCCACTCTCAACGATATACTCCATATTTTTAATAGGAGGTTTCCCTATTATTCTATAATCTTTCTGTCCTGTTTTACAAGTTATTTGCTGTTTATTGCCTCCCTCTTGCGAGCATATTATTTCTGTTCCCACAGGAACTTTTTCGAGATTTATTTTACCGAGTTTATCAGTCGTTTTTGTAACTGTATTCCCTTCGTAAGTCAGTGTAATTTCCGCATTTGATATGTAATTTCCAAACTTATGGGTTAAATATATTTCCATACCCTGAACAGGAGTTCCCACTCTGAAAAGATAAACGTCTCTGTCATCACAGACATAACTTTTTTCATTTATTTTTTTACCGGTCTTATCTAATTGATATGCTGAAAACTTGGTAAATAAAGGAAGGTCGGTAAATTCTATTTTTCCTGCATCACTGGAAACTGTGTCAAAACTATTATTAGGAAAATCGAAATAAACTTTTTGTTTTCCTACCGACTTGTCGTTAGTATAAACCGTTTTAAATATGACATCAGACACTTTTACGGGAATAAGTTTTTTTATAAGTCCGGTTTGTGCATCAAAATCATCGGAAGTAAAACCCCAGCGGATTATGACGAATTTTTGCATTTCGCCGGAACCAACCACATATATATCGTTAAAATCAGGAATTTCTATACAAGAATCCAAAACATCAAAAAGTTCATTTATGTTTTCTTTTTTTTGAACGGAAAATTTCAGAGCGGTTTTATAAAGTTTATTTACTTGATATTTTAAAATTCCTTTTGCTCTTTCTTGTTCTACTTCGGAAAGTTTGGAAAACGGTTTTGTTTTTCCTTCAAATTCCGTATGCCAAGCAATTTTTTTTCCGCTGACTTCTTTGGGTTCGGCAAGTACTGTATATTCTTTATTTTCTTCAAAAAGTTTTTTCAGCTGTCCGTATCTCTTAATATTTTCACTCGCACCTTGCGAAAACATCGGTCTGATTGTCGAAATATCGGTAGTTATAATTATTTGACTCATATTATGACTTTTAGTTTTAAACTTTTATAATTCTTAATATTAATGCACAACGTTAGTATTTTCTTCTATTATTGAGTCCGATATAAAAAGGATATTTTCACGTAATCAAATCGAGCTCATACTTCATAAATAATAACTCACTGTTTTTCCAATTTAAAATCAATTATCGTTGCAGAATTACTTTTTTCAATAGCTTTACAATCGGCTGAATTATCGGCACCTTGAATGCACTCGAATTTGTAGGGACGATAAAATTTGTCTTTGCTTTCGCACTCTGCATTTCCTTTTTGTATCAAAATTAATTTTCCGTCTTTAAAACTGACATCTAAATCAGCTTTGCAGGTAGTACCGCCTTCTGATTCTTCCACAAGGGTTAATTTCCCTTTTCCGGAGGCTTCTATATCGAAATATAAAGAAACTTTTGAATTATCTATTGTACTTGTCAGGTCGGTTGTACTTTTCCAACGCCCTTCGGCAAAAGTTAAATCTTGGGCATCGTCCGGTATTACAAGTTCTGTTTTTGAAGTATCACCTTTCAGAGCATTTTCTATTTGGAGCATCGGACCTATTTTCATGCTTGGGTCTAAGGGAGTTCCGGTATTTACCATTAATTTAATGATGTCTTCCGATTTCATATCCGGAAATTTGGATTTTATAAGAGCTACCGCTCCGGCAACTATCGGCGAAGCCATACTTGTACCTTGCAAAAACTCATAATTTCCGCCGGGAACAGCACTGTATATCTGCACACCAGGTGCACTTATGGTAGAATATTCTCCGAAATTGCTGAAAGATGCTTTTGTAATATCCGGATTTACTGCCGAAACTATAATATTATTTCTCGTTCTGGCTCCCGGGTCTATTCCGGCAAGGATATTATCGTTGCCTGCTGCTTGAACAAATACAATATCGCTTTCTTGTGCAAACTTATAAAGTTCGTTCCAAAAAACAGCTTCATCATTATACAAATTTTGCGTAAGTTGCTTTTGGTCAGCTTCACTCATATTTAAAACTTCTTCCGGAAACATCATGCCCAGCGACATATTTATCACATCGGCATCTTGATGAATTGCGTATAAAACTCCACTTACTATCGAAAGCGAACTCATACTTCCGTTTTCATCTGCAACTTGTATAGGCATAAGTTTACAATTCGGAGCAATTCCTGAAAGTCCTTGTCCGTTGTTCATCAAGCCGACTGCGGTTGCAGCGACATGAGTACCATGCTCTCCTCCTGCAACACTCGGTGGTGCAACTTCACTATTACCTTTAAAAACGTTCCACGGTTTTACAATTTTTCCTGCAAATTCAGGGTGCGTAAGGTCAAAACCGTTATCTATAACGGCAACAATTACTTTTTCCGAACCTTTTGTAATGTCCCATGCTTTATATGCTTGTATTTTATCGAAATAAAAATCTTTTTTATCGTCCGAAAAAGCGGGGTCACTCGGAATATCGCTTCTTTCAAATACAGCTTCGTTAAAAACAAGTCGTACTTCCTGCATTTCTTTTATTTTTGCTGTCCAGTCGGCAAGCTCGCCTTCCGGAGTTTTTACTTGCAACAAATTTATTATTGTATCATAATATACAATTTCGAGTTTATCCGGATAAAGTTCGTGTAATTTTTTTGCAAAACTTTCAACTTTCGATTTTTTATCGAGTGCTACATTAAGTTTGTCGATAAAAATTACTCTTTGTGCAGGGTCGTCGGGGTCGGTGCCTCTTTTGGTAGTATCCACCGGTGGTATTACTCCGTTATCCGGTGGCAGATAATTTTGCTGTACAGAATCTTTAAGAAACAACCACCAAATTAAAAACATAATGATAAACATCAACAATGCTCCAAGCAACATCCAAAGCCAGCCTCGTTTTTTTTCTTTTTCTTCTTTTACCGGCGGAGTTTCAACATTCGCCGTTTTTATTTCGCTTGCCGGTTCTTTTTTTTCCGTTACTTTAAGTTCCGGAGTTTCTTCTTTTACTGTTTTTTCGACTTGTTTTTCAAGTTCTATCGGTTCGTCTTTAACTACCGGAGGCGTTGGGGGAACTACAACCGGCGGAACATAAGATTTTTCGATGGCTTTGTTTATTCTGAAATTTGTTTTTTCTGCCATTTCGGAAGTAAAACCCCAAAGTGCAAGTACAATTTTATCGTCTTGAACAAAAACGTATTCAGTTCCGGGAACTTCAACAGCCATCAAAAGCAACTCTCCCAATTCTGAAATTGAAGCATCTTCTTCTGTTTTCAGTTCTGCGGACAGAATTTTAATTTTCGTTAAAATTTCCGATAAAATTTGTGCTGCTTGCTCCTGTTTGTTTTTATGAAGTTTATTCAGCGAAACAGGATTTTCTATATACGAAGACATCCAGCGTGCTTCACCTCTGCCCTCCATCGCGACTTTGCTTACAACCGGCTCGGAAAGAACATTTGCATATTTTTCACCGAGTTTTTCGGTAAGTATTGATTTTAATTGTTTATATCTGGTATGCACAGGCTGTCCGTACCATATAACAGGACGAAATTCCTGTAAAGGGGTCGAAAAAATTATTTTACCATTCATTTTATATTGTTTTCTTACAACTTGGAATTATGAATTTGGTAAAGATAAAAAAAACTTTTTTAAAGTTAAAAAAAAACAGCCGTAAAGCAATTTTTACGGCTGTTTTTTATTTCATTCCTAAACTTTTTTATTTTACATCACAGTAAGTTTCATATTTTTTTCTTCAATCATTTTTCTCAAATTAATAAGAGCATATCGCATACGTCCGAGTGCAGTGTTTATACTTACTCCTGTTTGAAATGCAATTTCTTTGAAACTTAACTCTCCGTAGTGTCGAAGTAAAATAACTTCTTGTTGCTCTTTGGGAAGTTCATAAACAAGACTTTTAATATCTTGAGCTATCTGATTTTGTATCATAGTATCTTCAACAGTATCTTCTGCAAATCTTACGGAATTAAGTACCTCAAAATCTTCATTATCTTTGGAGTACGAATTTATATTTTTCGATTTCCTGAAATGGTCGATAACCAAATTATGCGCTATGCGTATCACCCACGATACAAAAACACCTTTATCTTGGTATTTGCCTCTTCGTAAAGTTTTTATTACTTTTATAAAAGTATCTTGAAATATGTCTTCGGCGAGATGTTCATCTTTTACAATTAAAAGAATGTATGTGAAAACTCTGTTTTTATGACGTTCAATTAAAATTTCTATCGCCTGATTTTCTCCGTTCATGAAAGAACTTACCAATTCCCTATCTTTTCTATTTTTTATAGACATAATTTACCTCCGTTTTTTATTAATTAGTATTGTTAAAGTAAATATATATCCTATAGGCTCTTTTGTTTTAATTGTTAATAAATGTTAATGTTTGTTAATTATTTACATCTGCAATGTTACGACTTATTTTTTGAAAAAT
>JAOZMN010000184.1 GCA_029934265.1 Bacteroidales bacterium | reverse complement strand
GAGTATTGTAAATTAGTATTTAACTTTTTAAAAGAACTCTCCAAAAGTTAAATTTACCATACTTACATTCATATTCAGGTCAGAGACCTTAAAAACTTAAATTGAAAATAATGAGCTTTGAAAATACAGATTTCAGACAAGTTGAAATAGATATTGAAAATCCTTATGACGTAAAAATGATAAGGAAGTTTTTGAAGAAAGGAGGTTTTGATTACAAAAAAAACGAAATTGATGCCACAATGATATTGTATAATTTAAAAGATGATATTATCGGAACAGGCTCGCATCAAGAAAAAACTCTTAAATATGTTTTTGTAGCTCCCGAATTTAGAGACAGCTCTGCTTTTGCTCAAATCGTAAATTATTTTACCGATAAGTTATTACAGAAATATAAAAGAGTTTTTGTTTTCACTAAACCTGAAACTGCGAAATTATTCGAATCACTCGGTTTCTCTATTATTGCTACCGCCAAGCCTTTATTTTCTGTGTTGGAATTTGGTTATGAAACGATTAAAGATTATCAAATTTACTTATTCAATAAAAAAAAACGCTCTAAGACAAGAGATATAGCAGGAATTGTTGTAAATTGTAATCCTTTTACAAACGGGCATAAATATCTTATAGAGAAGGCTTCAAGTGAAAACGAACTTGTATATCTTTTTGTAGTAGAGACAAATAAGTCGATGTTTCCATTCGATTTAAGATGGAAATTAATTGAAGAAGGTATTGCGGAATTAAATAATGTTGTAATGCTGAAAACCGGACCATACATTGTTTCCGGTGCAATTTTTCCAAATTATTTTCTTAAAAATGAATCATTTAATCTTATTTCACAAAAACAAGCAGAAATAGATGTGAAAATTTTTGCAAAATACATTGCTCCTATTCTTGGAATTAATAAAAGGTATATAGGAACTGAAAATTACTGTCATACAACAGCCGCCTATAATAAAGCAATGCACGAGATATTGCCCGATGCAGGAGTTGAAGTAATTGAAATTACAAGAATAGCTTTGGGTATGGACAAAAACAACGAACCTGAATATATTAGTGCTTCAAAAGTGAGAGCTGCAATAAAACAAAATAAGCTCAATGAAATTATTGATTTTATTCCGGAAGTTACAAGAAAATATCTGTCGTCGCCTGAGGCGGAGGAAATTACAAATAAAATCAAATCAAGTGATTCGAGGCACTAATGGTGTGGGATATAGATATTCAGCAAGTGTATTTTTCAAATAATATTTTGGCGAAACCAAGTCTGTTATCTGTAAGTTTTAAAAATGCCGTTCCTAAACAATATTTTGGCGAAATATTGAAAGAAACAGCATCAAATTGAAAAGAAAAATCTTTATTGGCTTTCTAATTCAGAGAGTTCTATTAAATCGGTTTGTAATACTTTATATGTTTCCATATTTTGAACAAATATAATGATTTCCGAATTTTCTTGTTTCCAACTTGAATCGGGAGTAACAGTTATATTAAAAACTTGTTCTTCTGTTGTTTCATTATCAACTTGTGTTCCCATAAAGTCAGGATAGAAACCTCGATTTACAAAATTAAGTTCTGTTTGAAAAACCCACTCTTCTGCTATATGCGATTCTGTATAGGCTACAAAAAGATAAGGAGTGCCAATACTGTCGTTTCCTGCTCTTTTTACTTTTATTGTTAAATCGTAAGCTCCGGCATTAGTTTTTACTGCTTTAGTATTTATTCTAAAATCGGCATCTGCCGCTAATGCTTCTTCATATTTTGGAAGATAGGAAGAATAGATGCTTTCAGTGGTGTTTCCGCCGGGGCTTTCTATAGTTCCGTCAAACATTGCTGTTGGCAAGCCTGTAATTCCATATATTTGTATTCTTACAGTACCTGCATCATTTACGTAATCGTCTCCGTTATGATTTTCGAGTACTGCAATTTTTTTGCCGTTTTTGTGTAAGTCGTCAGCTCCCATTGCTGCTCCCGGACAATTTACACACCATGTTCCTGTAGCAATTTCGAGCAGTACATATTGTCTTTCAACTTTTTCTGTTAGCGGTTCTTCCGGAATTTCCGGTGTTTCTGTTACTGCCTCATCCTTATCGCAACTTGCAATAAATAAGGCAATTAGTGCGACAAATAGTAAATTTAATGTTATTTTTTTCATTGTATATTTTTTAAAATTAGAAAAAGTAATTGAATAATTGTACCATTGTATCATTAAAAATTACTCTAATAGAAACTTGATGGTTTTCGTTGAATAATCATTAAATTTCATTAAATACATTCCGGTACTTAAAGATTGTAAGTTAATATTTTCTGTATCTGAATAGATAGTTTTAAGCATAACTTGTTTACCAAGAGCATTGTATATTGTTATCTGTTTTTTATTTGCATTCAATAAATTAAAAATATTTTTTTGAGCTGTTGGAATATATTTAACAGTATTCCCGACAGATATTTCTTCAATATCCAAAGTTGGGTCTTGTGCTATTTTGCTTATCCACAAATCTGTACCACCTTTATTACCATTTACAAAATAATCATCAGAATACGACGAGCCAACTAAATAAAAAGCATCTCCTGCTTTATTTTCAGCAATAGACCATAATCTATCTACTTTTGAACCTCCCAATTTGTGCATTCTAAGGGTATCTAAATTTTCATCAAGTTCGAGTAAATAACCATCGTAATCTCCATATCCTCCAAAAGCATCATTGTCAGAGCTGTTCGACATTCCTACGATTGCAACATTTCCGTTTTTAAGAGTTATTATATCCATTGGTGTATCCATTGTAGAGCCACCCAAAACGTTTTCTTTTAATACTCCTCCATCTTCTCCATCTATTTCATATACCCATACATCTGTACCTCCAAAATATGGCATTCTATCAAGTCCTGTGGTATAAGCAACGGCAACAAAATTACCGTTTTCTTTTTGAGTAAAAGCAATAGGTTGATGACTATACATATTATCTTTGGCAAATTCCGACCATACTTTATTTTCGTTATCTATACCATCAGTTTTTACAAACCAATTGAAAAATGGTAAGTTACCCATTGTATTATAGCCAAAGCCTACAAAATTACCATCTTTTGCTTGCTCAACATCATATAGCATTTGGCTGTATTGATGCTGTGTATTACTATTATACATTTCAGATATTTTATATGAAGTTAGCTTTTTACCGTTAGAATCAAATTTTAAAAACCAAGAAGTCCAAAATTGAGTTTCGTCTATCGGACCAAGGTCGTCTGTATAAGAATTTGAATAACCTACTGCCATAAAATTACCGTCTGCGGTTGCAGTTACGCCCATTAAACCATCATATCCTCCTGTTACAACAGGCTCTCCGGTATTTTCATCTATAACTTCGTTTCCATCATCATCGGTATAAACAACCTGTTTAGCACCGTATTGTTTTAATTTTACTATTGTACCATTTTTATCAATAAATGCAACAAAACCATCTTCATGCTTTTTGTCTCCATGATGACCGGTGTTTATGAAAGAACCATCATCAGACCAAGTTATTCCTACAACAACACAGCCACCGTTTGGATTAATAACTATATCATGTGCAAGGTCATATTCCGAACCTCCTATAACAACTGTCCATAATGTGTCGCCGTCGGAATTTAATTTTAATATCCAAGCATCTACTCCTCCGTAATTCTTTTTCACATCACCGTCGGACGAACGAGAACTTGTGGCAATATATATATTATCATTATCATCAACTGCCATTCTTGTTCTGGTGTCATTCACTATCCCTCCTTCAAAAACTCCTTCTTCTATTTTATGACCTCTTGTTTCCTTATAATCCGGAGCATCGTAATTTGAACCACCGAGAGTTTTTGTCCATAATGTATCTGCCGGTGTTTGCGAAAATGCAAATACAGATACTAATAGTAGTGCCGCTAAAATTGTAATTTTTCTTTTCATTTTGAATATATTTTAATTAATCAATAAATAATTTATAATTCAAAATTATGGTAAGAAAAATATTAAAGCAAGAAAACAGGGGTGGTTATAGGGTGGCATCTTAATAAAAAGGCAGGATAATTGGTTGGCATTAAAAATATAATATTAAACAAAAATTATATATTTTGCTTATTATTAAAATATTGAACTAATAAATTTCAGATAAGTCTGTAAAAAACAAACAATTTATAATGCTCTTAAAAATTTGTAAATACTATCTTCTTGTGAAATATTTAATTTCTTTTTGAGTCTATTTTTAGCAGATTTTACACTACTAATTTCAATTCCAAGCAATCCTGATAATTCTTTGTTAGTAAGATTTATTAATAAATAAGCACAAAGTTTCATTTCATATTCAGTAAGCGAAGAAACTTTACTTTGCAACTTTGTAAAAAAGTCCGGGTGGACATCTTCAAAATGTTTTTTAATAGTTTTCCATTCGTTCTCGAATCTGATTAATTCTTTTATTTCTTTTTTTATATCATCAAATATATTTTCTTTTGAAGATATTGTTTTAAACCGACTAAGTAATTTATTCAAAAAGTCAGTATTTTTTGCTGTATGAATTAACGAACTTACCAATTTTCGCTCCTTACCTGCAAGTTTTTCTTGTAATAATTCTTTTTCTTTTAATAATAATTTACGTCTCATAAGAAACCTGTTTCTTATAAAAAACATTAAAATTATCAATATCCCGAAAATTATAATCAACCCGAATAAAGTATATTTTTGCTTTAATGAATTAAGCCTGTAAATTTCTTTTTCATATTTTAATTCTGTTTCCACCTCTTTTTTTTCTTTGTCGATTCGGAGTTTTGCAAGAGTTATTTTTTTTTGTGCTTCTCTTTCTTCATTTCTGTAAATTTCTTCTGCTTCCGAGAGCAGAGTAATAGTTTCAATTCCTTTATCTTTCTGTCCGGAAACAAGAAGACATTGAACTTTTAATTGCAATAATTTGTAATGTAATTCCGAAAATATTTCTAATCTATTTTTTGAAATTGCAATAAGTAAACTGTCTGTTATTTCCAAAGAATACAGATAATCTTTTTTCTTAAATGCAATTTTTCCTAATAAATAATTAGTATATATGTGTTTACCTTCAAAATAATGTTTTAAATCATTATTTATTTTTGCATAACCCGACCCGGACATTTTAAATAATGCTTTGGCATTATCATAATTTTCTTGTTCGTATTCTAATTGTCCCAGTTGTTTATACACCCCGAAAATTAATTGATATTTTAAAGCTCCGTTGTAATCATCAAGCAGTTTATAAATCGTTATAAATTGTTGATAGTTTTGTTCGTATTTATTCTTATCTGTTTTCAGGCTAAGTATATTTACCGATGTTTTAATCAGCCCGACTGTATCTTTATTTTCAGTATATATATCTTTCAGCTCTTGGTAATACACCAAAGCCGAATCATTTAATTCCTGATAATGATATAATGCAGCTCTGTGGTATTTCCAGTTTGTAAGCAAATGATTAAATTTATCTGAATTGTTAAAGAAATTAATCATTGAATTTACAAGCTCATTCATTTGGTTATATGATAAAGAATAAGTATAAATTTCATAAAGTATGCCATTTGCTTCATTTATCAGAAGAGTATCTTTTAATTCGATTGCACTTTTAAGTATTCTATTTGCATTTGTTTGTATTTCATATAAATTATTGTAGTAATCTTCACTTAAAACTTTATGTATTTCAAGCATTATTTTGTTACGATTATTTACATTTTTTTCTTTTATTAAAGTGCTTTCAAGTTTATTTATTTTTGAATAGTCAAATATAGAATGGCTTGTGTCCGATTGTCCAAAACAGTCGAATAGCAATAGAAATAATGCAATGAATAAAATGTATATTTTCATAAGATAAAAACTAAGGCTCTATTCCTGAAAATTGCAGTAAATTTAAACTAAAATATGAATATATTGTCATAATATTATTAGCTTTATAATAATCAGGTAATTATAAAAGATTTGGCTTTAAAGAAACAGAAAACTTTCGAGTTTAACTATTAAAAACTTTTTCTTTTAGAAGAACAAAAACTGATACAAAGTTATTTTAGTAATTCAAAAAAAATGTGTAATATTACATCAGTAAAGTTTTTGTATATTTCGGTTGAAAAAGTACCGGTAATTCCGGTTGAAAAGTATCCGGT
>JAOZMN010000589.1 GCA_029934265.1 Bacteroidales bacterium | reverse complement strand
TATTGCTACTATTAAATATTCAGATGACGGTATCGGTTTTGATTATGATAAAATTAAAAATTCGCCCAAAACAGGAACCGGCTTACGCAATATTATAAGCAGAGTAAAACTTTTTGACGGAATTGTTAAAATCACAAGTAAGAAGGGTTACGGAATGAAAGTTAAAATTACTTTTGAAGTTTCAAATTTATTTTAAAATAACAAATTCCACTCTCCGATTTTTTGTTCTGCCTTTTTCGGTGGCATTGCTTGCCAGTGCCACCGATGCACCGTAATACTTAAATTCCAAACGGTCTTTATTTATTCCTTTTTCGATAAGATATTCTATAACTTTTAAGGCTCTTTGTCGTGAAAGTTCCAAGTTATGCGAAGGTGTACCGTAATTATCGGTATGTCCTTTTATTCTTATTCTGAAATCGGAATGTTCTTCAAGAAAATGTACTAAATCATTAAGCTCTATTTTTGCGGGTTCGGTAAGTTTGTAAGAATCAAATTCAAAATTTACGTTTTTCATTCGATATGTTTTTTTCTTTACTATTTTATCTACTATCAAATCTTTATGAGTAGGAGGGACGTACTCTTTTTTTTCGGGGTCGATAAATTCCGAAAAGTAAACATAGCCGTGCTTACAGGCGGTAAGCATAAATTTTTCTTCTTTTTCGACCGGTACCGTTACCGTATAATTACCCGTAGTCGGTTCTACAAATCCGTCTGTTCTTTTTTTTGTTTTTACGCTTGTCAGACTAACTCGAACTTCCGTAATTGTGTCGCCGTCTCTGCCTATTACTTTTCCTTTTACAAGTAAGACTTTACTCGGTTTTGCCTTTTGGGGCATCGGTGTCGAAAAAATATCGTAATTATTATTTTTGCTGATTTTATTTGATGCAAAATAAAGTTTTTCTCCATCGGTACTTACCGTAAAAGAAATTTCATCGTTTGAAGTATTTATCGGATAACCGAGATTTTTCGGTTTACTCCAAGCTGTTTTTTCATTCTTTCGAGAGTAAAAAATATCGTAACCTCCCATTCCGAATCTACCGTTTGAACAAAAAAACAAAGTTTTCCCGTCAGGGTGAATGAAAGGAGTTTTATCGTCTTTGTCGGTATTTATTGTCGGACCGAGATTTTCGGCTCGTTTCCAATTCCCGTTTTCGTCTTTTTCGGAAACGTAAATATCCACACCGCCGTATCCTTCGTCTTTTATGGCGGCAAAATATATTTTATCGCCGTTTGGAGAAATACTCGGTTGTGCTTCGTAAGAAAAATTACTGTTAATATTGTTACTCAAACGAAATAATTTACCCCAGCCGTCTTGTGTTTTTATCGAATGAAAAATATCGCAATTTTTGTAAGATGAATAATGTCCTTTTTCCAGTCCGCAAATTGAAATATAAAGATGTTTATTATCAACAGTAATACTTGCTCCTCCTTGATTTCTGCCATCGTTAAACGGTGCGGGCATCATAAAACCGGACATGAAATTTTCTTTACCGGAATTGTCAGAAGGTAATCTTTTACTGACCATAAATTTTTCAGTGTAAATATCCTCCGAACTAAATATCCTTCTTGTATAAAACATCAATTCATCGTCCGGACTGATAAGAGGCAAATATTCATCATTTTTTT
>JAOZMN010000588.1 GCA_029934265.1 Bacteroidales bacterium | reverse complement strand
CACGCACTAATGCATCTGTCATACTTTTAAAAACTGTATTTACAGCTAATTCTGTTGCTTCGTTGTAAGAATAAATTTGCGGAATATTTCCTGAAGTCGAATATCTTTTAAGAGCGTCAAATTGTCCGTCGTAATTCTCGGTTGCTTCCGGAATAAATCGGATTATCATTTCATCGGTTAATCCTTTGTACTCGGCTTTTAAGCGAAGTAAATCAGGGTGTTTTTCGCCGGATTTGTAGAATTGAACAGTCGTATGCTCTCTTGCTTCATTAGTGATAATAATTTGTGCTCCGACTGCATTTGCTCTCACAAATGCCGACTGTGTAGGTGCAAGATAGCAAGTACCTTGATTTGTATTCAAAGCAATATCCGGATACGGACTGTTTTTTTGTCCTTTAATATAATATTGATAATTATTATAATTTGCCGTTCCGCCGTCTTCGTAAACATAAATTGCATTATCGACTTGTGAGTTTTTAATTACACCGTCCGAATTCCAATTTAGAGTTGAAGGATAAGGATTTCCTACAAGATTCCAGCCGTCAAATACTTCTTGTTCGGCATTTACTCCGTTTGCTGTGAAATCTAAATTTACGGTTATGTTGCCGTTGTTAAATTCGCCTTCAAAAATTTCTTTGTAAGCAACTCCGGTGTGTTTGAAAATATAACCGTCTCCGTTTGTCATAAGAGCGTTTGCATTTTCCCAGCCCATAGTCGTATTTCTCGGAATATCTGCATCTAAACCGCTCCATGTACCGAAATTCCAAGTTAAATCGACAAAATCGTTATGATACCAACGGTCTGCTGTTGCTTCATTCCATTTATAATAATATTGACCGTTGTAAATTCCGTTTGCCACAGTTATCGGACTACTTACGTAATGCCATTTGGCAGTTGCCAACCATTGTTCCATTTTTGTAATTGCCGTTCCTCCGTAATTCATTGTTCCTTCTTGTAGGAACGAAGCCATACCGGTTGCATCTGATTTAAGGATAAATTCACCGTTTTGGTCGAAATTTTTATCTACTGTCAGGTAATGTCCGGGTGCAATATATAAATGTGCATTTACATCTATGGTTAAATTTCGGCAAACGGCAAGTTTATTGCTTGCTCCGTTTGTTTCCGGATAATTTGGCTTTCCTGTTGGAATTACAACTGTTGTTCCTATTGTTGGGACTTGTGCTTTATCCCAGTTTGTAGTTTTATTCCAATCTGTATCCGTTGCACCAGTCCAATTATTGATACCTATAAATTCATCAGCTCCTATAAATGGTAAAGCACCTCTTGTTTCGCCGTCAATATCGAGTGTGAAACCTGCTATTGCAACTGCTTTATTATCAAGTGCGGCAGCTTCTGTATGTAAATCGGAATTGCCGACAAATAAAGGGTTTGTACTTACTGAATTTCCACCTTTTGCCATATCGGGGAAAATATCGTTATAATCACGAGTTTCGTTTGTGGAAGATGCAATATCATGAGACGTTGCACTTGCACTTGCAAAAATATTATTTCTGATATTAAGGAAATCTGCACTGTTTACTTTTAATGCAGAACCGGTTGTTGATACATTATTTACTGAATTAAAATAAATATTCTGATATGTACTTGCTCCTTCAATATTAATAC
>JAOZMN010000014.1:4042-19707 GCA_029934265.1 Bacteroidales bacterium | reverse complement strand
AATTTCGACGGCTTCGGTTTCTTCTTTTAAAATATCGAGTATTCCGATAATGTTGCTGACAGGGGTTCGTATCTGATAAGAAATATTTGATATAAAATCTTCTTTTTCATTAATTTCGTTTTGTTTGTCTATTATTTCTTTTTCTAATTTTCTTATGGCTATTTTTCTCGAAAAGTCGTAATATGAAACAAAAAACAACAAAATCAAGTAAGATAAAGAAAATGATAATTTATTTTCATAAGTATATTCTATCGAAAAATCCGCCGTAGCGGGTATATTAAAATAAATAATTACTATTGTGAAAAATCCGAGAGAAGCAAATATTGCATTGGTATTATGTAGTAAAGAAACGGTTATCACCGGAAAAATAAGTAATAAAAACAGGGCGGTATTATCAATTATTCCTAAAAAAAGAATAGAAGAAAAGAGGAAGAAAAATGTTAAAACTGTTATAAAATTATATGGTCGATATTTTCTTTCCTTTCTGCTTAATATGAATATCAGAACGAATATAATGCCGGAAAGAACAAGAATATAGCCAAAGTTCGGCTTATAAAAAATAAATTGTAATAAAGCAGATAGTAATGACATTATTCCTCCGCTAAGAGAAAAAAAACTTAATAATAAAACCCTGTTTATTAATGTTTTATCATACCTACCTTCAATGCCGGGACTTATAAGATTTTGTATTTTTCTAAAAAAAATCATAAATAGTATTTTTGTTTTGTTTACATTTGTCGTAAAAATAGTCATTTTTTGTTAAATACTAATTTTATTTTGATGTTTTATCAAAATATTTTGATTACTATGAATTGGTAAAAAATAAGTTTCCGATTTATTAAGTATTACATATACGGGCTTATCTTGTTAAGCAGGTAAAGTCCTTACTAAAATTAAAAACCTTGTGAGTAAGTTTATAATAAATTTGATACCGGCTTTACTTTTATATTCAACTTGCATATCGCAAATTGACAGTGTTTCTGCGGATTTTGTAAAATATACTCCGGCATTCAAATTTAAGGACGGAATTTTTATAAATTTTGAGCAGGTAAAAAAAAATAATCCAATACCAAAAGCCGTGATAGTGTCGGAAAATTCAATAGATGATTATGATTTTTTTGAAAAGATTACCGAAAATTTTGTAATTTCATTTTATGACCAACTCGGGAATAAGAAAAATATTGAAACAGAAAAGATTTGGGGTTATTCAAAACAAGGAATTTTATATGTAAATTATAATGATGAATTTAACAGAATTCCTGTTGTGGGAAGTATCAGTCATTTTATATCGCATTATGTTTCCATAAGTACAAACTATGTCCCATACGGATACGGAACTATGAATATTCCTGTTACTCAAACTGAAATAAGACAATATTTATTCGATTTTGACAGTGGAAAAATTATGGATTTCGATTATAAAACCATTGAAATTTTATTAATGAAGGATGCAGAACTTTACGATGAGTTCAATAAACTCGGCAGGCGAAAAAAAACAAAATTAAAATTCCTGTATGTAAGAAAGTTCAACGATAAGCACCCGCTTTACATTCATAAATAATTAAAGAGTTTGGTATAAAAAGACCCTTAGGGTTTGATTTAACAAAATTTAATAAATCTAAATATTTAATTTACAGTCTTTTAATTAAAACCCTAAGGGTCTGATTGCGAAAAATATACTTTTTAGACTGAACTCATTAAAGTAAGTAACAATAAAAAACATGGAAAATGAAGAGCAAATAAAAAAACTTAAAATCACATGGATTATAACGCTTGTCGGTTTAATCTCGTTTCTTGGTGTATCTTATTTTATTTCACAAAAAAAAGATTTTTCAAATATTTTCACAAATGACAAACTTATAATGATAAAATATATATGTTATTCGACAAGCATTTTGTTGTTGCCGATTTCACATTACATATATAATTGGTTTACAAGGAAAAACACTAATGAAATTAAAGTATATGTTAAAGCAAAAAAAATACAATATTTTTTAATTGCCGGAAGTGGAATCTTATCTGTAATTGCCTTTGCAACAGATAATAAACCTGATACTTTAATTCTTCTGTTGATAGCAATTATTATTCTGATGATTTCAAAACCAACCGAACAATTTACAATGCCCAAATAACAACGAACAATTGTTATTTGGGCGTTTTTCATAAGTGTAAAGTATAAGGCTTTTTGATTTTTTAAATACCGGAGTTTACCGTTGTAAATGAGGATTTTAAAATAATCAAAATAACGCCGTTATTTGTTCATTTATTTCCCTATCGGTTGAGCGAATAATTTCACATCGCTGTCTGTTACTGTATCTTCGCAAAGAATTATTAATCGTTCAAGTACGTTTCTGAATTCTCGGATATTTCCTGTCCAATTTATTTTTTGCAGTTCTTTTATTGCCTTGTCTGATATGTTTTTCTTGGCAATACCGTGTTCCAAGCAAATTTGTTTTATGAAATGAGTTGTAAGTAACGGTATATCATCCTTGCGTTCGTTAAGAGAGGGTACTTTTATTAAAATAACACTCAATCTGTGGTATAAATCTTCTCTGAAAGTATTGTTTTCTATTTCTTTACGGAGGTCTTTGTTTGTGGCGGCAATGACTCGCACATCTACTTTTATGGATTTGTCGCTTCCGACTCTCGAAATTTTGTTTTCTTGTAATGCTCGCAAGACTTTTGCTTGTGCCGAAAGGCTCATATCTCCTATTTCATCAAGGAATATTGTTCCTCCGCTTGCTTGCTCGAATTTTCCTTTTCGCTGTTTATGTGCCGAAGTAAAAGAACCTTTTTCGTGTCCGAAAAGTTCACTTTCAATAAGTTCGGAAGGAATAGCGGCACAATTTACCTCTACAAATGGTGCTTTTGCACGTTTACTTTTTTCATGCAAACGATGTGCAACAAGTTCTTTACCTGTGCCGTTATCACCGGTGATAAGTACTCTTGCATCAGTTTCTGCAACCCGGTCTATCATCGCAAGAATTTGCTTTATCGCCGGCGACTCTCCTATGATTTGATATTTTTTACTTACTTTGTTTTTTAGTACCTTAGTTTGAGTTATAAGCTCGCTTCTGTCTCCGGCATTTTTGATTGTAACAAGCAGTCTGTTAAGGTCTAATGGTTTTTCTATAAAATCGTAAGCTCCTTTTTTTATAGCTTCAACGGCGGTATCTACGGTTCCGTGTCCGGAAATCATTACAATTTGAACATCTATATCGGATTCGAGAATGTTTTCAAGCACTTCTATACCATCCATTTCCGGCATTTTAATGTCGCATAAAACTACATCAAAAAGTTTCGGATTTTTATTTAAAATTTCCAATCCTGCTTTCCCGTCTTCGGCAAGCATTACATCGTACCCTTCGTACACGAGTATGTCTTTAAGCGTGTTTCTTATCGCTCTTTCGTCGTCTATTACCAATAATTTAGCCATGAAAACTATCGTTGAAATTTAAGGTCTTCATCTGTTTAAAAAAGCGAAGCCTGATTAATAAAATTATAATAATCATACTATTGTACAAAAGTCAATCTAATTTTTAATATATGACTATTTATAAAGTTGTAAAGATAATAATTAAAGTTATTTTTACAAAATTTTTTTTTTATGCTATACTTTTTTCTGATTTGTCTAATCGGAATATCTTTATTAAATTTGCGTATTGATCGCAAGAAATTAGACCTTTGTCTATTTATTAACATTTTATACTTGTGGCTTTTTACGGTAAATGGGGCGAAGATTTTAATATGCGAACTCCAACATTAGCGGATTTAAAATTAGACCACAGTATCCGGTAGAGTGCTTGTTCTCGGAGTATTACAGACTACGAACAGATGAAAAAAAGACTACTTATACTTTATACCAAAAATCCGGAAGAGATTTATAATAGAATGTCTGCACTCGGTTCATATATACATACACTTTCGGCTTTGCTCGAACCGGAATATGATATTTTCCTTAACGGAAAAAAAATAAAGCAAATAGATAATATAAAGACAAAAACTTCCGAAACAGGACAAAACTTCATTAAAAAAAATATTCCAATATTTATAAAAAGAATAATTCATGAAATAATTTTACTTAAAAATGCAAATAATTTTACGGAAACAATTTCAGGTAAGTACGATTCGATTCTCGAATTTTATTCTTTAGCTTCGATAACAGGATATACAATTTCCCAAAAACAAAATATTCCGCTTGCAATTATTTATGATGCTCCGATAATCGACGAATACATACATTTCAATAAAACAAAACCGTTTTTTAAAAATAAAATCATAAAAAGACAAAATAAAACTTTAAAACAAGCAGATTCCATTGTTGTATATTCCAAACCGGTTCAAAAATATCTTGAAAAAAAATATTTAATAAGCAATAATTTCAGGATACATCAAAATATTGACTTTTCTCGTTTTGAATTTTTGCAAGAAAAAGCATATTCCGACATAATCAATATCGGATTTATAGGTTCGTTTTTAAAATGGCACAGGGTCGATTTGCTTGTGGAAGTTTTTAATATGCTTAAAAACAAAGACATAAATGTAAAATTATTTTTGATAGGTGCCGGTCTGCAATTTGAAAATATAAAAAAACAAGTTTTCCTCTCGCCTTATAAAGATGATATAATAATGCCCGGTTTTGCGGACGGCAAACAACTTGCCGGTTATAAAAAGCTGATACACATTGGAATAATGCCGAGTTCAAATTGGTACGGTGCACCGAATAAAATTTTTGAATATGGTGCGGCAAAAATGGCGGTTGTTGCTCCGAAAACTCCGACTATCGAAAGTTTATTCGACAATAAAATTATTGATATGTTTAAGAATAATTCAAAACAAGATTTATTTGATAAATTATTTAAACTTTGTTCAAGTTTTGATGAAATTAAAAGTAAATCGAATAATTTATTTAATTTTGTAAAAGAAAATTATTCTCCGGAAATTACAAAACAATTTTATACAAACATCATTGGTGGTCTTATAAAAAATTGATTTGCAAGTATTTAATGAGAGGGCAAGCAATGTTAAACAGCTCGGAGACCTCAATATCAAAATTTTACAAATTTAAAAATTAAAAATGAGCAGATTTGATGAAATAGCAAAAGTTTGGGACGCAAAACCTCGAAGATTGGAAGGTGCAAGACTCGTTTTTGAAGCAATAAAATCAAAAATAAATATAAACAAAAATTGGATTGTTGCGGATTATGGAACGGGTACAGGTTTATTATTAATTCATTTTCAACCTTTTGTGAAAAAACTTTTCGGTTTTGACAATTCTGAAAGTATGCTTAAGATGCTTGACAAGAAAGTGAAAGAAGCAAGCATTAAAAATGTAAGCAGAGTTTTACACGATGCCGATAAAGAAAATCTGCCCGAAAATAAATTCGATTTATTTGTTTCGAGAATGACTCTTCATCATATTTCAGACGTACAAAATGTTTTAAAGCAAGCTTACAAATCGTTGAAATTCGGTGGAAAGTTAGCAATAGCTGATTTGGAAACCGAAGACGGTACATTCCATTCAGAACCAAACGAAAGCATAAAACATTTTGGTTTCAATAAGTTCGAGTTTGTCGAAATGCTGAAAAATGCAGGTTTTAAAAATATAAATTGCGAGACAATTTTTTCCATAGACAAAGGAATCAAAAAATATCCGGTTTTCTTAGCCTATGCTGAAAAAGTATAATTTTCCGAAGTTAAATCTCCAAATTTACTGTTTTTACAAAAATGACAATAGAAGAATACATAACAAATAACTCTGAGCCGGAAGACACTTTACTTACGGAACTTTCGAGAGAAACGCATCTCAAAGTGCTGATGCCTCGTATGCTTTCCGGACACATTCAAGGAAAATTACTGGAACATTTCAGTAAAATGATAAAGCCTGTAAATATCCTCGAACTCGGAACTTATACAGGCTATTCTGCAATTTGCCTGTCGAAAGGATTGCAAAAAAACGGGAAATTACATACAATAGAACTTAATGAAGAACTTGAAGAAATAGCATCTAAGTACTTTCAAAAAAGCAATTTAACAAATAAAATAAAACAATATTTCGGAAATGCTTTAAAAATTATTCCAAAACTCGATATTAAATTCGATTTGGTTTTTATAGATGCCGACAAAAGAGAATATCCTCAATATTATAAAGCAATTATCGACAAAGTAAATCCGGGCGGATACATTATTGCCGACAACGTTTTGTGGAATAATAAAGTTATTGAAGATAAAAAACTTAATGACTTATATACTAAAGGTGTCAAATATTTTAACAAATTTGTAAATAATGACCCGAAAGTAGAAAATTTTATCCTTCCGCTAAGGGACGGATTGATGATTTTGAGAAAAAAATAAAATTTCGGACTTGATTTTTTAACACATCAAAATAAAATGCCTCGCAGAAAAAGTAAAAATTATGCAGATATTGATATTTTCAGCAATGTTTTGCAACCCAAAATAAAATTTGTAGCTCATAACGATTACGATTTAAAAGGAAATTGGAATGCAAATTATTTTAAAAATAATAATCCGATAATCTTAGAACTTGGTTGCGGAAAAGGAGAATATACAGTCGGACTTGCAAAATTGTATCCCGAAAAAAATTTTATAGGGATAGATATTAACGGAGCAAGAATTTGGAGAGGTGCAAAAACTGCTTTGGAAGAAAATATATCAAATTTATGTTTCGTAAGAACAAGAATTGATTTAATAAATTCTTTTTTTGTAAAAGATGAGGTTTCCCAAATTTGGATAACATTTCCCGACCCGCAAATTCAGAAACAAAGAAAAAGATTAACATCATCTCTTTTTTTGAACAGATATAAAGAAATCCTTAATCCAAACGGTATAATTCACTTAAAAACAGACAATTTAATGCTTCACAAATATACTCTCGATATTATAAAACACAATAATTTAAAATTACAATTCGTAACAAACGATTTATATAAAACCAACATCGAAAACGAAACAACATCAATACAAACATTTTACGAAGAAAAATATCTTGAAAAAAACATGCCTATTACTTATCTGAAATTTCAATTTGAAAATGATAATGTGGTAAGTGAGCCGTATTAAAATAAAATAAAGACAAATTAAAAACCGTATATCATAACATCAAAAAAAATACTTACTAAAATTTATAACAAAATGAAAAACTTATTTATTATTTTATTACCCGCAGTTTTACTGTTAGCTTGCAACACAAGCAAAGCACCCAAAGAAATCCCAAAAGAAGATGGAATTTATGCGAAAATTGAAACAAACAGAGGCGATATAATATTATCGTTGGAGTATGAAAAAACACCAATGACAGTCGCCAATTTTGTCGGACTTGCAGAGGGCAAAATTAAAAATACCGGCAAAGGAACAGGTATACCCTATTATGATGGTTTGAAATTTCACAGAGTAATAAAAGATTTTATGATACAAGGCGGCGACCCAAACGGTACAGGAAGCGGAGGTCCGGGATACAAATTTAAAGATGAATTTCATAAAGACTTAAAACATGACAAAGCAGGAATTTTATCAATGGCAAACGCAGGGAAAGGAACAAACGGCAGTCAGTTTTTTATAACTCACAGGGCAACTCCGTGGTTAGATAACAAACATACTATTTTTGGTCATGTAGTTGTTGGACAGGATATTGTAGATGCTATTCAACAAGGAGACACGATGAAACATATAAAAATATATAAAGTTGGAAAAGTTGCTGAAAAATTTGATGCCGCCAAAACTTTTACCGAATTATCCGGAGTGAAATAAATAAATTTGCTACTGTAAACAAACAATAGTATATTTGCCGGCAAAAGGTCAAAGACCTATCATTTTTAAAATAATTAAAATCGGGTCTTTGACCTTTATTAAAAATTTAGAACAAGAATGCAAAATATTGGTGAAATTATTCAGATTATAGGACCTGTTGTCGATGTCAGCTTTGAAAAAGCCGGAGCAAAACTTCCGGATATATACGAAGCATTAACAATTGAACGAGAAAACGGAGAAAAAGTTGTAGTTGAAACAGAGCAACATATCGGAGAAAGTTCGGTACGAACAATCGCAATGGACGCAACAGACGGCTTGAGAAGAGGTATGAAAGTTATTGCGACAGGTCGTCCGATAACAATGCCGGTAGGCGACCAAGTTCGAGGACGATTATTAAACGTAATCGGAGAGTCAATAGACGGAATCGGGGAAATAAGTAACGAAGGCGGTTATCCTATTCACAACGAACCACCAAAATTTGATACACTTTCAACATCAAAAGAAGTACTTTTTACAGGAATTAAAGTTATAGACCTTATCGAACCTTATTCAAAAGGAGGAAAAATCGGTTTGTTCGGCGGAGCAGGAGTTGGTAAAACTGTTCTTATTCAAGAGCTTATAAATAATATTGCCAAAGGATATTCAGGAATGTCAGTTTTTGCAGGAGTTGGAGAAAGAACTCGTGAAGGAAACGATTTACTTCGTGAAATGATTGAAGCAGGTATTGTAAATTACGGAGACGAGTTTAAAAAAGATATGGAAAAAGGCGGCTGGGATTTATCCAAAGTCGATAAAGAAAAATTAAAAACATCACAAGTTTCCATGATTTTCGGACAAATGAACGAACCTCCGGGAGCAAGAGCAAGAGTCGCATTATCAGGACTTTCAGTTGCCGAAAAATTCAGAGATGGAGACGGCAAAGGTAAAGGAAACGATATTCTTTTCTTTATAGATAATATTTTCCGATTTACACAAGCAGGTTCGGAGGTTTCTGCACTTTTGGGACGTATGCCTTCTGCTGTTGGTTATCAGCCTACGCTTGCGACTGAAATGGGAACAATGCAAGAACGTATTACTTCAACAAAGCATGGTTCAATTACTTCTGTTCAAGCCGTTTATGTGCCTGCAGATGATTTAACCGACCCTGCTCCCGCAACTACATTCTCTCACTTGGACGCAACAACCGTTCTTAGTCGTAAAATTGCAGAACTTGGTATTTATCCGGCTGTGGACCCGCTTGATTCTACTTCAAGAATTTTAAGTCCGGACATAGTAGGAGACGAACATTATGATACAGCACAAAAAGTTATAGGAATACTTCAAAGATACAAAGAACTACAAGATATTATTGCAATTCTCGGTATGGATGAACTTTCGGAAGACGATAAACTTGTTGTTCACCGTGCAAGACGTGTACAACGTTTCTTGTCGCAACCGTTTTTTGTTGCCGAACAATTTACAGGTCTAAAAGGAACTCTTGTTTCTATTGAAGACACAATAAAAGGTTTTAATATGATACTCGATGGGAAAGTCGATAAATATCCGGAAGCTGCATTTAACCTTGTCGGAACTATCGAAGAAGCTGTCGAGAAAGGTGAAAAACTTTTAAAAGAAGCAGAAGGAAATTAAGGTCTTCGACCCGTTTTACAGGCTTCGGTCTGTTTTAATATTTTTATATTATATATTTGATTTCCTGTGATTTATACTTGGAACTCAATAAGAGGGCGTATTTGATATGTTCCTTACAACTAAAATTTATGTATTTAGAAATTGTAACACCTGAAAAAACGCTTTTCAGCGGAGAAATAGAAAAAGTAAAACTTCCGGGAAGTTCCGGCTCTTTCGGGTTGTTGAACAGACACGCCCCTATGATTTCATCACTTGAAGCGGGAGAAATTAAATTAACTCCCAAAGAGGGAGATGTTACTTTATTTGATATAAAGTCCGGAGTGGTAGAAGTACTTAATAATAATATTATTGTACTTGCAACGGAATAATTTTTCTATAAAAAAAGATTTTTTTTTATTTTTTTCATGTTTTTGGCACCCTTAAATTTTATTTAAGGGTGTTTTTTTTATTGACACCTCTTGTAATTACATCAATACTTTGTTGTTCTTTTATGTTTTTCTTTTCAGAAGAAACACCCAAGTCTTCCATTTTCTTGATGCCGGGAAGTAATCTGCTTTCCCATGACCCTATTGCTTGATTATAGGTTTTAACAGTGTTTGAAATGCCGGCTCCGAGTTTTTCCAGAAACTCGGAAAATACGGCAGTTCTTTCGTAAAGTTCTTTACTTGCTTTCCATATTTTAAGAGCGTTTTCTGTAGCAGTGTGTTGTTTCCAGCTGTACGCAACTGTCTGTAAAAGAGCGATAAGAGTTGTTGGTGTTGCAAAAACAATTCTGTTTTCTATCGCATAAGAAATTAATTCTTTATTCACCGAAAGTGCCGCACCGAAAGCTGATTCTACTTCTATGTAAAGTACTACAAAATCAACCGTTTCTTCAAATTGCGACCAGTATGATTTTGCACTTAAAAGCCTGACGTGTTCGGCGACTGCTTTTGCGTGTTTTCTTAGTAAATCTTTTTTGTCCTCTTCGTTTTCCGTTTCTAACATATTCAGATATGAATTTAACGGAAGTTTTGAATCTATTACAATATGTTTATTTCCCGGAAGATTGACAATCATATCCGGTCGTAGCCTACCCTCTTCCGTATTTACATTTACTTGCATCGAAAAGTCGCAATATTCCGACATTCCGGAAAATTCTACTATGCGTTTTAGTCCGATTTCTCCCCACCTGCCCCTTACTTTTGGTGATTTCAAGGCATTAACCAATGCTCCTGTTTCTTTTTCTAAATTTTTATGATTTTTGCTTAATTCATGAAGGAAACTTTGCAGACCGGCAATACTTTTATCCGTTTTACTGCTCATCTCCGACATAGTTTTTTCATGTTTTTCAAAACTTTCCGAAATAGGTTTTAGTAATGCTGAAATTGATTTTTCTTTATTTTGCAATTCTTTACTCGACTCTTCGCTATAGCGCGTCATCAATCTTTCGGCAGTTTTCAAAAAAACTTCGTTGTTTTTTACGATAGTTTTATTTGCAATATTTTCAAAGTTTTGAGAAAGTTTTTCACTTGAATTTTTTAATATTTTAAGTTCGGCTTCGGCTTCTATTTTGTGTAAAGTTAATGTTTGAATTTCCTTTTCTTTATCCGCAAGGAAATTTTTGTAAGTATCATTAAAACGATTCTTCACAAAAAAATATCCAACAGCAAAACCGATTGCAATACCGGTTAATAAAAATATAAATTCGCTCATAAATAATAAAGTTTATGTTAAAAAAAAGACAGCTTCAAGCTGTCTGTATTAAAAACTTTGGCAAAGTTAAGTAATTTAATTACTGTTAATTATCACAATAATAATTCTTTTGCAATCGGAATTTTGCCAAAGTTAAAATATACCGGTGTGATTTGTTCATTGTAAACTGTTCATTAATAAATCAGCGTTCCTATTTCTTCTCCGGACACCACTTTTTTCAGGTTTCCTTTTGTATCCATATCAAAAACATATATTGGCATACTATTTTCTTTACAAAGAGTAAAAGCTGTTAAGTCCATGATTTTTAATTGTTTATTGTAAACTTCATTAAACGAAATTTTATTGAATTTTGTTGCGGTCAGGTCATTTTCGGGGTCGGCGGAATAAACGCCGTCAATTCTTGTTCCTTTTAATAAAATATCGGCTTTTATTTCGATTGCTCGGAGAGTTGCACCTGTATCTGTAGTAAAAAACGGATTGCCGGTTCCCCCTGTAAGAATTGCTACACTTCCGTTGTTTAAAGATTTTATAACTTTCCTGCTTGAGTATCTTTCACCAACAGGACCTGTTTCAAAGGCGGTGAATAAAGTTACATCTTGTCCGATTGTTTCTAAAGCCGATTCTAAAGCCAGACCGTTAATTGTGGTTGCCAGCATTCCCATATAATCGCCTTTTACACGGTCGAAACCGGCTTTTGTTCCCTTTAAACCTCTGAAAATATTCCCTCCTCCGATAACAACAGCAACTTCTATACCTTGTTCCGCAACTTCTTTTATTTGCAAAGCATAACTTTCTAAAATATCGGTATTTATTCCGTGTTTATCCTTTCCTGCAAGAGATTCCCCGCTTAATTTTAAAAGTATTCTTTTGTATTTCATTTTCTTTAATCATAAATCAACAATGAGTTCCGTCTAAAAAGTATATTTTTTCAAAATCAGACCCTTAGGGTTTTAAGTAATAGACTACAAACCAAGTGTTTGGATTAGTTAAATTTTGTTAAATCAAACCCTAAGGGTCTTTTTATACCAAACTCAACAATCATAAATAATCAATCTTCTATCCACACTTAGAGTGTCCGCAGTCTTGACAAATTAGACAGCCCTCTTGATATATTACTGCGTTGGACTGACATTCTGTACATCTTATACCCTTCTTTGCTTTTGTTCCGTCCGGAATATAGTTTTTTAATGCCCTTACAACTCCATTTTTCCAAGTATTAATATTTTCACTGTTAAGATATAAGGAGGATATTAAATTTACGGCGTGTTCTATGGGCATTCCGTGTCGAAGAACTCCGGAAATTAATTTTGCATAATTCCAATATTCTTCATTAAATTTATAAGATAGACCTTCAATAGTAATTTTAAATCCGTATTTATTAAGATATTGAAAATCGTATCTTTTTTTCCCGTCTTCAAAACGGTGTTTTATTATCTTGCCTTTCTTTACGGAACTCGGTACAGGCATAGCATCGTCTTCTGCCAGTCCGGTGAAAACTTCATAAGGTTTTCCGTCAAGAAGTCCGACAAAAGCTATCCATTTATCCGATTTATTTTGGAAACGAACAACGTCTGCATCTATTGATTTAGGACGACGTTTATGTTTTATTATTGTGTCTTCTTTTTTGTCGTTTGCTGAAATCAAAACTCCGTCTCGTGAGCCGTCTCTGTAAACTGTAACTCCTTTACAGCCCGCTTTCCATGCTTCCACATAGACATCACTGACAAGTTCTTTGCTTACCGAGTTGGGCAAATTAACAGTTACACTAATGGAATGATCGACCCATTTTTGAATACTTCCTTGCAGTTTTACTTTATTGAGCCAATTAATATCGTTTGAAGTCGATTTAAAATATGGCGAACGAGTAATAAGTACGTCTATTTCTTCTTGACTGTAAGATTTTGCATCTTCTTTATTGATGCCTTGTTTTTCCATCCAAGTCATAAAATGGTGATGAAAAACATTGTATTCTTCCCAAGAATCTCCAACTTTGTCCACAAAACTGACTTTAACGTCCCTATCGTTCGGGTTTACTTTTCTTCGTCTTTTATAAACAGGCATAAATACAGGTTCGATGCCGGAAGTTGTTTGCGTCATTATGCTTGTTGAACCTGTCGGGGCGATAGTTAGAAGTGAAATGTTTCTTCTTCCGTATTTTTCTATATCGTTGAATAAATCAACATCTTCGCTTTTTATACGATTAATAAAAGGATTATTTTTTTCTTTCTTTTTATCATAAATTTCAAACGCACCTCTTTCTTTTGCCATTTCTACCGAAGAACGATATGCGGAAAGTGCAAGTGTTTTTTGTACGGAAACCGCAAATTCAATTGCTTCTTCCGAACCGTATTGTAAGCCGAGAGCGGCAAGCATATCTCCTTCGGCGGTTATCCCAAGTCCGGTTCTTCTGCCTTTTAATGCTTTGGCTTGTACGTTTTTCCACAAATTAAGTTCTACTCTTTTTACTTCGGCGGATTCAGGGTCTTTATCTATTTTGGCAATGATTCCGTCTATTTTCTCTAATTCGAGGTCGATAACATCGTCCATAAGTCGTTGTGCTTGAACAACGTGTTTTTTAAATAAATCGAAATTGAAATTTGCTTTTTCGGTAAACGGATTTTCGACATAACTGTACAGATTTAATGCCAATAATCGACAACTGTCATACGGACATAAAGGAATTTCTCCGCAAGGATTTGTAGATACGGTTCTGAAACCTAAATCAGAGTAACAATCTGCTACAGACTCGTTTATAACAGTATCCCAAAATAAAATTCCCGGTTCTGCCGACTTCCAAGCATTATGAACAATTTTATCCCAAAGTTTTCCGGCATCTGTTTTTACGGTCATTTTCGGAACAATAGCATCAACAGGATAGCATTGTTCGTACTTTTGATTTTCCGTTACCGCTTTCATAAAATCATCATCTATACGGACAGAAACATTTGCACCGGTTACTTTTCCACTCTCCATTTTTGCATTTATAAAATCTTCTGCATCAGGGTGTTTTATCGAAATAGAGAGCATTAACGCACCTCTTCTACCGTCTTGTGCCACTTCTCTTGTCGAATTTGAAAATCGTTCCATAAACGGAACTACGCCGGTAGATGACAATGCACTATTCAGAACAGGACTGCCTTTTGGTCGGATATGCGACAGGTCGTGTCCTACTCCGCCCCTTCGTTTCATTAATTGAACTTGCTCTTGGTCAGTTTTCATTATTCCGCCGTAAGAATCGGCAGGATTGTCTTCTCCGATTACAAAACAATTTGAAAGTGAGGCTATTTGATATTTATTGCCGATACCTGTCATCGGACTGCCGGCAGGGATAACATATTTGAATTTGTCAAGTAAATCAAAAATTTCTTTGTAACTTAAAGGATTTGAATATTTTTTTTCTATTCTGTGTAATTCAGAGGCTATTCTTTGGTGCATTTGCTTTGGATTTGATTCGAACAAATTTCCGAAAGAATCTTTTAAAGCATATTTTGAAACCCATACTCTTGCAGCAAGTTCATCGCCTTCAAAATATGTTCGGCTTTCCTTAAAAGCTTCTTCGTAGCTGAAAGTTTCCGTTTTTGTTTCTTTTTTTTCCGACATTAATAAAGTTTCTTGTTCGTACATAAGTATTATTTATTTAGTTTTATGTGTTTTATATGATTTTATTCTTATTTTTGGAGTGGAAAGTTAGAATAATAATATCAAAAATCATAATCAAAAAAAATATAAAATTGTTTATATCTTAGTACCGGTTTGATAATCAATAATAAGGTTTGTTAATATCTTTATGTAAAGCTTACTTTACGTGAAATAATTCTTTTTCTGTTTGTTTTTTATATGAAATTTTGTATGTAATTTTATAATAATTAATTTCAAACCGTGAAAATTTTACAAATTTCGTTTCAATATAAAATTTATTACAAAAGTATATAGACATTTACTTATTGATAACTTTCTAATTAAAAGAATTTTACACAAGTACGTAAGCAACATTAAAAAGGCCGGAAACCTCATGTCGGATCTATCAAAAAAAGATATATAAAATGATGTCTGAAAAAAAAAATATGAATAAAATTTACAAAATTTCGTTATTGTCGTTACTGTTTTCTGTTTCATTTTTATCGTGTAATAAAAATGAAGTAGAATATTCACTCGAATATCTTGAAATTCCGGAAATGAACGGAAATCAAGTAGTGCAACATTATGCTTACACCTTTTTTTATAATGAAAAGCACGAGCAGGCAGATTGGGTTGCTTATGTTCTTACAAAAGAAGAAGTTGAGGTGGATTTGTATGAAAGGACAGATGATTTCAGAGAAGACCCTGATGTCGAAACCGGCAGTGCTTCGCTTGATGATTATAAAGGTTCGGGTTATGATAGGGGGCACCTCGCTCCGGCGGGAGATATGAATTGGTCGGAAACAGCGATGACCGAAAGTTTTTATATGAGTAATATGTCGCCGCAAGAACCCGGTTTTAACAGAGGAAAATGGAAAGAATTAGAATCGTTGGTAAGGGATTGGGCTGAAAATTTCGGAGAACTTTATATCGTAACAGGCGGAGTGCTTACCGAC
>JAOZMN010000014.1:0-4032 GCA_029934265.1 Bacteroidales bacterium | reverse complement strand
GGAACTAATAAAGTATCCGTACCGAGCTATTATTATAAGGTGATATTAGATTTGAACAATAAAAAAGCTATCGGTTTTATAATGGAGAATGAAAAATTGGAAAACGACATATATAGTTATGCGGTTACTGTAAGAGAAGTCGAGAATATGACGGGAATAAATTTTTTCTTTCGATTAGATGACGAAACTGAAAGTAAAGTCGAATTGTCTTTTGATAAAAAAGAATGGGAAATTGAATAAAAATTCATTAAAAAATTTAATTTATTTTAAAATTTTTAATACTTTTGAAACTGATTTTGAAATAAAGGTCTAAGACCTTAAAATAAAAATATTAATTACTAACCATTAAACTTTTTTATTATGAGTTATTACAAAATTATTGACGGAGAAAAGTATGATAAAGAACTTCTTGAAGCAGCCGATAAAGCTATTGAAGGTAAAGGAGATAATCGAATTTCGGTAGAAGATGCAAAAATGCTTTTAGAAGAAGTAAAAGACGGAAATTCATATACCGATATTGAAAAAGCAACGGTAAAATACATCAGAGACAATTATAATTGGACAGAAAAAGCCGACGAATGGTTCAGAACTGAAATTAGAAAATGGGCATCTGAAAAATAGCCGGAATTATTCCGATAAAAAAAATGAGTCGAAATATTTTCGACTCATTTTTTTATAAAGAATTTTACAATTTTACCAAAGTTCAAAGGGAAACACATCGCCCGTGCAAGATAAAAATCAAAAATATATGAATATATTATTATTAGGTTCCGGAGGCAGAGAGCACTCAATAGCATCTAAAATACAAAAGGATATAGGAAATTTTTCTTTATTTACAGCACCCGGAAATGCCGGAATGATACATCTTGGAGAAAATGTCGATATTGATATTAATGATTTTGAAGCAGTTAATGATTTTGTATCGAAAAATAAAATCGGAATGATAGTCGTAGGACCGGAAGCTCCTCTTGCCGGCGGGATTGCGGATTTTTTTGAAAATTCACCGGTTAGTGTAATAGGTCCGAGTAAAGCCGGTGCAAAACTTGAAAGCAGTAAAGATTTTTCCAAGAAATTTATGCTGAAATATTCTATACCTACAGCAAAATATCTTACAGTCGAAAAAAATACCATTGCACAAGGAAAAGATTTTATTGAAAAATTATCGGCACCTTATGTACTTAAAGCAGACGGACTTGCAGCAGGGAAAGGGGTGTTGATTCTCGAAAATAAGCAAGAAGCAAAAAGTGCACTTGAAGAAATGCTTAACGGAAAATTCGGAGAAGCAAGCAATAAAGTTGTAATTGAGGAATTTCTGGACGGAATAGAGTTGTCAGTATTTATAATTACTGATGGGAAAAATTATAAAATCTTGCCTAATGCTAAGGATTACAAGAGGATAGGAGAGGGTGATACCGGATTGAATACCGGAGGCATGGGGGCTGTTTCTCCGGTTCCATTTGCTGATGCCGGTTTTCTTAATAAAGTAGAAACAAAAATAATTAAGCCCACAATTCAAGGACTTCTAAACGAAAATATTAGTTATAAAGGTTTTATATTTTTTGGATTAATGAAAGTCGGCAATGAACCGTTTGTTATAGAATATAATGTCCGTTTGGGCGACCCTGAAACGGAAGTGATTTTACCTCGCTTAGAATCAAGTATTATAGACCTTTTTGAAGGAGTCGCATTTAACGACCTTAAAAACAGAGAAATAAGAATAAGCGATAAGACAACTGCGACTGTAATGCTTGTTTCTGACGGCTACCCCGAAGATTATGAAAAAGGAAAAGAAATTACTATCCCGAATATTACGGATTGTGAGATTTTTCATGCAGGAACGAAAATAAAAGACGGAAAAATTGTTACCAATGGTGGTCGTGTCATTGCCGTAACCGGAATGGGGAACAACATTGAAGAGGCATTGAAAAAAGCATATTCCGGAGTCGAAAAAATAAATTTTGAAGGTAAAAAATATCGTTCGGATATAGGAAAAGACTTGCTTTTCTGATTTTTGAGTTCGGTATAAAAAGACCCTTAGGTTTTGATTTAACAAAGTTTAATAAATTTAAATCTTTGATTTTTAGTTTGTTACCTAAAACCCTAAGGGTCTGATTTTGAAAAAATATACTTTTTAGACCGAACTCATTTTTGGAATTTTAAAGTTGTGTATTCTTGGAAATCATTGATTGTCAGAATATTATATTGATATAGATTTTGTTTTTTTAAATATAAAAAAAATTGATAAGATTATTACAAAATAACAGTCCTTTGCTGGGCTTATTGCTGATACCCGTTTCTATTTTGTTGAACCTGCAACTTTTTGATATATCCGGAACTTACCCCGTAGAAACATCGGACTTTTTCAGCTCTATTATAATTAAATCTTTCTTATCGCTCGAAATTCACTTTATACCGGCGACTGTTCTATTGCTTACCATTCTGTTGCAAGCAATGATTATTGTAAATATGAGTAATATTTTCGGAATAAACGGTCTTAAAAACTTTTTACCCGGTTTTATTTACATTTTTTTTATTTCCGGTTATTCCGATTTTTTTAATTTGAGTATCGTTTTATTTTCAAATTTTTTTATTATCGGCGGATTGTTTTTAATTTTCAGGACAGTAAAAAAAGAAAATGCCATATTCGATTTTATGAATGTAGGTATAATGTTTTCTTTAGCAGCTTTGATTAATCCCGATGCTTTTTATTTGATTTTATTGGTCTGGTTTTCTATAATTGTTATACGACCAATGATATGGAATGAATGGGTTGGTAGTTTTTTGGGTTTTATATTGCCTTTTATTCTTATTATATTTATATCTTTTATTTTTACCGAAAATCTTTCAATATTTTCTCGGTTCTACGAGCATTGTTTTAGTTCTCATGAAGTTAAATTTGAATTTTCTTTATCCGAAACTTTATATTTTATAGTTTCAGCGGGTTTTATTTTATTTTCGATTATCGGAGTAGCAAATAAATTTTCAAAAATTAAAATATCTCAAAGAAGAATTATGATTATTCTTATAAGTTTTGTTGTATTTATTGCTTTTATCGCCAAGTTTTCTCCTGCATCTACTTTTGAAACTTGGTTACTTCTCGGTTTACCCGGCAGTATTATTTTTTCAACATTTATAAATCTATCGACAAAAAAAACAGGTATAGAAATTATTTTTGATATATTTTTGATATTACTTATTTTTTCAAAAACAGGTTTAAAAATACCATATCTCGAATAAAATTATTTGGATATATAATATCTGTAAAAACTTACAAATCAGGTAAAATCAAAAATACACAATTACTTAGTCCTGATTTCAGCGAAATTCGTGTTTACATTTGTATAAAAATACCCTAAGAGGCTGACAAATAAGGCATTAGTAATTCACAAAAGTAAAACTTTCGTTTCTTTTTGTAAACTTGATTTGATTTTTTGTAATACAAGAACGTAATCCGGTCGTGTTTATTTTTATTTTTTACAAATGGACTTTACATTAATAACAGCCGGAGGTTCCGGAAGGAGAATGCAAACTGCTGTTCCCAAGCAATTTATACAACTTGTCGGAAAACCGGTATTGATGCACACTATTTCCGTATTTTATTCATACGATAGTGAAATAGAAATTATATTAGTCTTACCCGAAGAACACATCGACTTGTGGAAAAATCTGTGTTTGAAACATGATTTTAAAATTCCTCATAAAATTACGACCGGAGGCAGTACCAGATTTTTGTCCGTGAAAAATGGATTGGATATTATTACAGGAACCGGTTTTGTTGCAATTCACGACGGAGTGCGTCCTCTTGTCAGCAAAGAAACAATAAGCAGATGTTTTGAAACAGCAAAGAAGCAAGGGAACGCCGTACCCGTATTGGAAATTGTCGATACAATCAGAGAAATCACAGATAAGGGAAATGAAATTGTCGATAGGAATAAATTTAAAAGAATTTGTACCCCGCAAGTTTTTGATATTTCGTTAATTAAGATGGCATATAATCAAGATTTCGATAAAAATTTTACGGATAGTTCAAGT
>JAOZMN010000183.1 GCA_029934265.1 Bacteroidales bacterium | reverse complement strand
ATTTGTTAAATTTTGTTAAATCAAACCCTAAGGGTCTTTTTATACCGAACTCATTTATTATTTTTGATAATTTTCTGCATAAAAATCTAATTGTTCGTACCAATCTTTTCCATATTTTTGTATTAAAGGTTTTTTCAGAAATTTATAGACAGGCATTTTTTCTTTTTTTCCGAGAACACAGGCAGATTTACAAATATCCCACTCGTCATAATTTACGGCTTCGAGTTCGGTATATTTTTTTGTACGAACAGGGTACAAATAACACGAAATCGGTTTACGAAAAGTTATTTTATTGTCTAAAAATGCTTTTTCTATTCCACAAAATGCCGTACCGTCTTCCGAAAAAATCGAATATGCACATTCTTCTCCGTTAACAAGCTGTGTAACGATTTCATGTTCATCATCAATATAGTATTTGCCGTTTTTTTCGATTGCTTCTATACCTTCCTTTCGCAAATACGGTTTTATTTTATCGAAAATGTTATCAAGTATTCCGGCTTCTTTATCCGTTAAAGGTGCACCGGAATCTCCATGCACACAACAAGCTCCTTTACAGACTTTTAAGTCGCAAATAAATTCTTTTTCGATTAATAAATCGGATATTAATGTTTGGTTGATTTGTAACATTACCGGAATTTGTGAAGTTTTGAAATTTTGTTTTTTATAAAAATAACTATAATGAGTTCAGTCTAAAAAGTATATTTTTTCAAAATCAGACCCTTAGGGTTTTAAGTAATAAACTGTAATTCAAATATTTAGCTTTGTTAATTTTTGTTAAATCAAACCCTAAGGGTCTTTTTATACCGAACTCTATAATGTTTTGAAAAACAAAATTTTGAATTTGAGAAATTTTAAAGTTCTCCGTCTATAAAATCGAATAGCAACAAAAACTTACAAAGGTCTGAGACCTTAAAATTTCATTTCCGGAATATCGCCTTCGACAATAAGTTTTCCTTCGGTTGCTTTTTGAATTTCTTCAACACTTACTCCCGGAGCCTTCTCGATAAGTTTGAAACCTTCGGAAGTTACATCTATAACAGCCATATCGGTAACAATTCTTTTTACGCAATTTACACCTGTTAGAGGTAAAGTACAGTTTTTTAAAAGTTTAGACTCCCCTTTTCTGTTGGTATGCGTTGTTGCTACTATTATATTTTTAGCTGAAGCGACCAAATCCATTGCTCCTCCCATTCCTTTTACGAGTTTTCCCGGAATTTTCCAACTTGCAATATCTCCATTTTCCGAAATTTCAAAAGCTCCGAGAACAGTGAGGTCAATATGCCCGCCTCGTATCATTGCAAAACTTGTTGCAGAGTCAAAAAAAGCGGCTCCGGAGGTTGTTGTTATGGTTTGTTTTCCTGCATTTATCAAATCGGCATCGGCATTCCCTTTTTCGGGGAAGGGTCCTATTCCGAGCAATCCGTTTTCCGATTGAAGTGTAACTTCCATTCCTTGCGGTATATAATTTGCAACAAGTGTCGGTATCCCGATACCTAAATTTACATAATATCCGTCTTTTAATTCCTGTGCGATTCTTTTCGCTATACCGTTTTTATCTAATGCCATTTTTATTAAATTTTAAAGTTTTGAAATTGTGAAGTTTTGAAGAAACTTTTATAGAGCATTATTTATTATTTGCTCACTATCTTGTTGTTTCAAATTCGATTCTTTTTTCGTAATCGGCACCTTGAAAAATTCTTTGAACAAATACTCCCGGAGTATGAATTTTATTAGGGTCTAACTCTCCGGTCGGGACAAGTTCTTCAACTTCGGCTATTGTGATTTTTCCTGCCATAGCCATCATATTATTAAAATTATTTGCAGTAGCATTATATATTAGGTTACCGGAATAATCACCGTATTTTGCTTTTACAAATGCGAAATCGGCTGTCAGAGCTGTTTCCAGCAGGTGCATTTTCCCGTTATACTCTCTTGTTTCTTTTCCTTGTGCAACTTCCGTTCCGTATCCTGCCGGAACGTAAAAAGCCGGTATTCCTGCACCTCCGGCTCTTATTCTTTCAGCAAGTGTTCCTTGAGGTATTAAATCCACTTCAAGTTCACCGCTTAAAAATTGTCTTTCAAATTCTTTATTTTCACCTACATAGGAAGCTATCATTTTTTTCATTTGCTTATCACGAAGCAAAACACCCAGTCCGAAATTGTCGATTCCGGCATTATTAGATATACAAGTTAAACCTCTGATTCCGCTTTCGGCAAGAACTTTCAATGAGTTTTCCGGTATTCCGCATAAACCGAAACCACCGAACATCATTATCATATTATCCGTCGCACCTTTTATTGCTTGGTAAGCATCTTTTACAACTTTATTCATATTTTTAAGTTTTAAAGTTTTGAAAATATCGGTTTTTATACTATTTCAGAATCTAAATTATTTTACTTTCATAAAAATGTAAATTTTTCGTTGTTATTTGTTCATTGTAAATTGCCTATTATCCGTTATTAAATTCATCTTCATCTATTACTTGTTGATTTCCGGAATTCTCGGAATCATCGTAATCATCGCAATCGGTAGGAATACCGTCATCGTGCTTAGGTTCTTCAAATTTTTCTTTTGATATTCCGAGCGTTCCGTCTGCGTATATTTTTTTCATGTATATTGCCCAAATCGGAAGAGCCATATTTGCTCCTTGCCCGTCAGCCGTACTTGGAAATCGGACACTTCTTTCTTCACCTCCGACCCATGCTCCGGAAACAAGATTCGGGACAAAACCGATAAACCAACCGTCGGAATTGTCGTTTGTAGTTCCTGTTTTTCCGGCAATTTCATTTTTGAAACCGTATTTATATCTTAATCGCACACTGGTTCCCATATCTACAACACCTCTCATAAGCGTTACCATTCTGTAAGCAGTGTTTTCATTAAGAACTTCTTTTTTAGTTGGTGCAAATCTTGCTATTTCATTATTATTTTTATCTATAATATTTGTAACATAAAGCGGTTCGATGTGTACTCCTTTATTTGCAAAAGTATTATATGAAGCCACCATTTCTTCTAATTTTACTTCAGCAGCACCTACGCATAAAGAATAAACAGTATCCAAATCGCTTTTAATTCCCACTTTGTGAGCCATTTTTACAATTTCAACAGGGTGATATTTTTTTATAATCCATGCAGAAATTTGATTCATAGAATTTGCCAATCCATATTTCAAACTGACCATCTGACCGTCTCTTTTTGTTTTGGAGAACTTGGGTGTATATGTAGCAGGGTGTTGTCCTTCGGGCATTTTGAACGTTACCGGTATATTCGGAACTTTATGACAGGGGGATAGCTTATCCTCCATTGCTACCGAATATAAAAAGGGTTTTATTGTCGAGCCGACTTGTCGTTTTGCCTTTGTAACATGATCGTATTTAAAATGATTGTAATTAATACCTCCAACATAAGCTTTTACATAGCCGGTTTGCGGTTCCATTGAAACAAATCCTGCTCGCAGAAAATATTTATAATATTTTATCGAATCCAACGGAGACATTATTGTGTCAATATCACCCTTCCAAGAAAAAACGTTCATCGGAACCGGAATATCAAATACCCTGCGTACCTCTGTCGAATCGAGTTTTTTATCTTCTTTTTTTGCAACGATTTTCATCAATCTGTATCTTTCACTTCGTCTCATCGAAAGATACCAAATTTTATCTATTTCTTTTTCGCTCATCATCCAACTGAAAGGAGCTTTGTCTCTGTTTTTTTGTCTTTTGAAAAATAAAGGTTGCAAAGTTTTACCCATGTGTTCGGCTAAGGCTTCTTCTGCATATTTTTGCATTTTGGAATTTATTGTCGTGTATATTTTTATACCGTCTCTGTATAAATTATACGGCTTGCCATTGGGTTTTGTGTTTTTATTGCACCAGCCATACAGCGGGTCTTCAATCCAACGAATAGAGTCTCTTACATAATTCCGAAACCTTGCCGACCTTTTTGAAATTCCTTCCGGAGCAACAGGCTTTTTTCGTGTCATTGAGATTCTTAAAAATTCTCTGAAATAATTTGAGCCTCCGGTACTGTGTCCTCTTACACTATAATCTAATTTTATCGGTAATGTTTTAAGCGAATCGTATTGTGCATCGGTCATTAACTTGAAACCATGCAAGTCATTTAGTTTCTTTTGATATTTTTTAATCTGATTAAGAACAGTATTCCTTCTTCTGAGTGCATTTTCAGGTTTAAAACGAGGATTATAATAAGAGGGAGCTTTTAAAACACCGACAAGGATTGCGGCTTCTTCAATTTTAAGTTTACTTGGCGATTTATTGAAAAATGTTTTTGCGGCAGTTTTAAGTCCGTAAGAATTACTACCGTAAAAAACTGTATTCAAATACATTGCAAGAATTTCTTGTTTTGTGTAATTTCTTTCAAGTTTTACAGCAGTTATCCATTCTTTGAATTTTAAAATTACGACTTCAAATTTACTTTTCACTTCACCTCTCGGAAAAAGATTTTTTGCAAGTTGTTGAGTCAGTGTACTTCCACCACCGGCTCTATTTCCCATTAAAATTCCTTTAATAACTCGGCCCAATGCTCTTGCATCAATACCGGAATGGTCGTAAAACCTGATGTCTTCCGTTGCAACGAGTGCATTTATCATATTTTGAGAAACATCGGTATATTCTATAACGGTTCTGTTTTCTTTGAAAAATTTACCGAGCAGAACTCCGTCCGAAGAGTAAATTTCCGATGCTAAATTGGTTTTTGGATTTTCCAAGTCTTCAAAATCAGGCATAAAACCAAATGCTCCGGTTTCTATAAGAATAAAAATTAATATGAGCGAGGCGAACGGTAATATAAAAAAAACACGAAATAATCGTATTAAAAATTTTGTTTTTGATGTAACAGCCATAAATTTGTTATTGATTTTTAATTATTTCAGACCTCTGTCTGTTTTAATATTGAGTTCAATTATTGACATTATTTTTTCCTACCCTTTTAACCTGCATAATTCTATATTTTTAAATTATTTAATTTTTCCTGTAATTCTTGAATTAAAACATCTCGGTCTTTAAGTTCTTTTTCTTTTTCTTTAAGCTTTTCTTCTTTTTGTTCAATTATAGGCATTAATTTTTTTTCGATTTCTTCTCGCCCCTCTTCTATTCCGTCAGAATAAGCAGTATCTATTGTGTTTTTTAAATCTCGATAATATTTTAAACTTTTTTCATAATTTTTAAGCTCTTCTTTATTGTAACTTGCAATTTCGGCTTCTTCAAAAAACTTAGAGAAAATTCCACTTAATATTTCAGGTTGATTTTCTAACTTATGTAAGTTTTTTATAACAAATAACCACTTATCAAAAGGCTCGGTCAGTTCGGAAATGCTTTTGTCGAAATTCGGCATTTGCAAATATATGTAGGTAAGTTTATCATAAAATACTTTGCCGGTACGTGTATCGGTGAGTTTTATTTCGCTTACAACGGTTTTATCTTTATCGTTGTCATCGAAACAAAAGTCAAGTATCCCGATTGTATATATTTTTTTGAGTTTAAAATCCCAATCACCACGTTGCGCCTGCTCTTGCACTGCAAAAGATGAGTAAAAAATACTCCGATCTTTGAAAAAATTTTGTTTAGCTTTTTGTAATTCTATTATAAATTTTTCGCCTTTGTCATTTTCACAATGCAAATCAAAAATTGCCTTGCGGTCAAGTTGTGTATTACCTTGCTTTTCTTTATCGGTATATGTTAGATTTATTATGTTTTCTTGGTCGGCAAGTAAAGTATTCAGAAAATCTATAAGCAAATCTTTGTTACGTTCTTCACCGAAAAGACGCTTAAAACCATAATCGGTAAAGAAATTTATATAGCGATCGGTTAAGTTTGTCATGGTATTATTATAATCTTATTGTCAAAATCGGTGTAAAGATAAAAAAATAAGAAAAAAATTTGGAATTTAGTTTGTTTATTTTCTTACTTTGCAAATAATTTTCCGAAAAAATAGTCTGATATCCTTGTCTTAAAGTACGTATATATATATGATTTTCAATAAAATAACATATATATTGTTGCTTTATTATAAAATTTTAAAAATTTTCTTAAAATAAAATATTTTTATGAGTGCAAATATAGTAATTGTCGAGTCCCCTGCAAAAGCAAAAACTATCGAGAAGTTTCT
>JAOZMN010000587.1 GCA_029934265.1 Bacteroidales bacterium | reverse complement strand
AGGCTTGCATTATAGGACGTTTGAATAAAAAAATCTTGTCCGGAAGCCGGTGCATTTGTTTTTGAACGTAACCAACCGAATTTATAAGAATCAAAATATGCCGAAAATGAAATATGTTTAAAAGGATTTATTTCTGTACCCCAATATAAGCCTTGTTCGTTTGAAGTTTTAGAAAGTTCGCCAAAAGCTCCGCTGTAATATGCCTGATAATCACGAGAATAGCTCCTGTGCAAAAGGGCAAGCGAAATTTGAGGAGCAAGTTTGACCAAAGCTCCATTCAAAAAAGCAGTTCCGCCACTGTTTCCGCTTGCTTCTTCTCCGAAAAATGAAAAATTATGAAAATTATATTTATAATCAACACTGAAATTTGTTCCTCCGCCTCCTTGAAACTCAAACATATTGTACGGTTTGTATTTTTTGTGCAATTCAGCACCAAATTTGTAATTAATTATTGATGCCCCGAGCCACAAATTTTTATAATTCCAAGTAACATTTGAACCTGCTATAAATTCAGAAACATTTTTTCGGTCTTCCATTTCGCCGGGAGTACGATGGAAACCGCTTGTGATAAAAGAAGTAGCTTCATTAAATTCGTATTCGGAAATATCCGGTTCGGTTATATTTCCGTCAATTTTTTTGTATGAATAAAATCCGGTAATATCAAAATTTCCGAAATTTGCGGTCGCCCCCAAACCTCTCATAAATTTATTCTCATCGGCAGAAGAATATTTTCTTATTCCTTGATATTTTTTATTGATATTCATTACATAAGACGATTTTGAAGTTGAAAGTCCCGACCAAGCAATAAGTCCTTGTCCAAATTTCACCTGAAAATCACCGACATTTATATTTTTAAATTTCCAAACATCATCTACTTGTAAATGAGCAGAATAATAATCGAATCCTTGTTTTTGAGTTCCTCTGAAAAATTCTTCTCCGGCATCTTTTTCGCTTGTAAAGCCCCACTGAATTTTATCTCTGTAACGAAATTTATACCTTGTATAATATTTCATTTTATTGCCGAGATAACGTGAATTAGGTTTTAACGCAAGTTCAAAAGGGTCGATAGCCGAAAATCCTTTCTGTTCTTGCGCATAAAATTGTGTTCGCAAGAAAACATCGTGATGTCCGTAGGCAAGAACATTTTTCAGTTTCAGCGAATATTTTTGTCCGGAAGGAGCAACTTTTACAAAAGGTAAAATTCTGTTAATATCTTCTTGTGTAAAATTATCGAGAAGTTGCAATTCGTAAATAGTGAGCATAGAGCCGTATTTTCGCCTGTAAGCAAAAATATCTTCAATTTGAAAATCATTGAGAAACTGTATTTTTTCCAAATCTCGTCGAGTTGCCGAGTTTATATTCAACGGATTTTTTGCATAAAAAACCAAATCGTCAAAAAGAGTAGTATAATCAAGTTCCTCATCGGAAGAAGATGCAATTTCTTCTATTAAATCTTCTACAACTTTCTGATAATCCGGCGTTTGCGAAAAAATTAAAGTCGGCAACAATATAAAAATTAAACTTGCCGAAATCCGGTATATTTGTGTCCTTTTCATGTTTTTTTCATCTGTTTATAATTTGTAACACCTTGAAAATAAGTACTCATAATATAATCATCTTCTTGTGTT
>JAOZMN010000182.1 GCA_029934265.1 Bacteroidales bacterium | reverse complement strand
CTACAAATAAATTTTTTGAAAAAAAGAGTACTGTCAATATTAAAAAAACATTCAAAACAGTACTTTGTATTATTCCGAATTTAGATAATTTTTCAAATTGAGACTTTCCTTGTAGAAAAGAAGTCCATTTGCCGAAGCCGTGAATAAGAGAAAATAACAAACCGGAAAGGACAAGGATAAGAGCAAATTCTAAGTCTTTTTTTAAATAATACCAAACAGCTAAAGCAATAAAAACAGGAATTGCAAGCAGTGAAAAACTCAAACTTAACCTAACCGCTTTTATATAACTGAAATTGAATCCCTTGGCAACCGAACGAGTTACTGAAGTGCTTAATCCCGGAATTGATAAGATTGCAAATATACCTAAGAAAGAATGCATTAATTGATATTGCCCAAAAACTTCTTTCGATAAATATTTGGCAAAAATAATTGAAACAAATAAAGATGTTAAGATTGTTACTAATTGGTTAAATACAACCCAAAAACCATTCTCAACATAATAAGGCACATCAATCCCTATTTTCTTACCAACTTTATCGGAAATATTATATATTTTTCGTCTTAATTTTTTCAAGCAGGACTGTAATTGATTTGAGTTTAGACAAGTACACAAACAAAAAAATTTACGTATTTGCTTGATTGTAATTTGTTGAACAATGGAGGTTTGCGTGGTGATGCGAGTAATATTAAACAGCTCGAAAGACCTTAATCCTTAAAAATTTCATCAATTTCAATTTTCAAATCCGGAAACATACTTGCCGAAATTATATCACCTTCTACATACATTGCCGAAAGTTCGTATTTGTTTTTTTTATTTAAGATAAAGACATTAATATTTTTTTGTTCCGGATACGCTATCCAGTATTCTTTTACGCCAGATTTTTCGTAAAGTCGATATTTATCTTTAATATCTCTTTTGCTTGTACTCGGCGATAAAATTTCTACAATTAAATCCGGAGCCCCGATACAACCTTTTTCGTCTAATTTATCGGGGTCGCAAACAACCACAATATCCGGCTGTACCACATTATATATTTTATCATCGTCTTTTTCGCCGTTTTTGGGTAACCTTACATCGAAAGGTGCTGAATAAACTTCACACTTTGTATTTTCCAATAAATTAAAAATACGACTTGCAATAACCATTGAAGCAGCTTGATGCCGTCTTAACGGACCCGACATGAAATTAATAAAACCGTCTATTAATTCTCTTCGTTTATCGTCTAACCAAGTCAGATAATCGGCGTATGTATAGCGTTTATCTAAGTTTAAAGTAAGAGTTTCCATTTTATGCAGGCTGTTAATTAATAAGCAAAATACAAAAATACAAAGATATTTTATAAAATTCAATATTTTATATAATTTTGAAAAAAATATAAACCCTGCCATGAAACGAAAAAAAACAAAATCGCAAGTTCGTATTTCAAAACAAAATAAAAAATCAACTGTAAAAAATAATATTTCAAAAGAAAATCAAAAGAAAACTTTTTTTGATAAGTATATTTCGCCTTATCCGGATTGGATACTATCCGGTTTGTTGATATTTATCGGTTTTATGGCTTTCGGGAAATATTTAACTCTCGAGAATCTATTTTTTTTCAAAGACATTGGCAGTGATTCCATAAATCAAAATTATCCGGCATTAGTACATATTAATCAATTATTCAGTGAAACTTTAATAGCTAAATGGAGTTTTTATACGGGAATGGGAGATACTTATTACACGGCTTTTCCTACTCAACCATTGTCTTGGCTTTTATCCCCTGTTAATCGTCTTGGTATGAATATGAGTGAAAACTATCTTGTTTACAGACGGTTTATTAATATTTTCATAACACAATTTATCTTTACCGGCATATTGTTTTTTTATTATTTACGAACTTTATCGGTAAATAAATTTTCGTCTTTAATCGGTGCTTTAACCATTGCATTTTCCGGTTATATGGTCGTCGGGAGTGCTTGGGGGTTTGCCGGACATATTTTTAAAGGTGTATTTTTGCTGTTTGCATTCGAGCAACTTTACTTGAAAAAAAGGTGGTATTTCTTTCCTTTTGCAGTATTGTTTTTGAGCAACAACCCTTTTGTATTGTTTATATATACAATTTTCTTGGGTATTTATATGCTTTTCAGATATTTTTCAGAGTTTCAAAATATTTTAGCTGATTTTTTAAAACTTGCCGGAAAAATGATAATGCTTGCCGTAGTTGGTATTTTGATGAATATGGTTCATGTTTTTTATGCTTTTCAAAAAATGTTTTTCAGCCCCAGAGTTGCCGGCAATGCCTCTTTGAGTTCCGATTTAGCGACAGGAAAAGATATGATTACCGACAAACTTTTGGTTGCAACAGGTTTCCTGCGTACTTTTTCGAGCGACTTGCTTGGATCCGGCAGTAATTTCAGAGGTTGGGGAAACTATCTTGAAGCACCGCTTTTTTATATAGGATTGCTTACCTTGCTTATATTTCCACAAGTTTTTATTCATCTTGATAAGAGAAAAAAAATAGCATTCGGCAGTTTTTTCGGATTTTGGGTATTGACAATGATATTTCCTTATTTGCGTCATGCCTTGCTTGCCTTTACCGGTGATTATTTCAGATACGGATTTGACTTTTTTATTCCGTTTACATTATTGTTTTTCGGGATATATTCCCTTAACGAATTAGACAAAAATTTTAAACTTAATTTGCCTTTGCTTGGCGGAACATTTGTCGTTTTACTTTCAATATTATTCTTTCCATATACTTCGATTGCGGAAAATGCAATTAATTCCGATATGAGAAATATAATAGTTTTCATTCTTGTGTTGTATTCCGGATTGTTTATTTTGATGACAAAGTCGGCTTATAAATCTTTTGCACAAGTAGGAATATTACTTTTATTGATAGTTGAATTAAGTTATTTTTCTTATAAATCTTATGAAAAAAGAGTAGCTGTAACAAAGTCGGAATTTAAGAGAAACAAAGCCGGCTATAAAGACGGAACGTTAAAAGCCGTAAATTATATAAAATCAATAGACAAAACACCATTTTACAGAACCGAAAAAGATTATAAATCGGGAAATTCTGCACATGGCAGTCTGAATGATGCTTTGGCACAAAATTATTACGGCACAACAAGTTATTCGTCTTTTAATCAACTTAATTACATACGTTTTCTTGAGGAAACGGAACTTATACAAAAAGGCGATGAAATTGCAACTCGTTGGGTTAATGGTTTCAGGGGCTATCCGCTTTTTCAAACTTTCGCAAACGTAAAATATCATTTAAGCAAAAACAAACAACCATTATTGATGCGTTCCGGTTTCGATTCTTTGACCGTTAAAAATAATATTACGATTCTTAAAAACAGATTTTATTTGCCTTTCGGATATACTTACGATAAGTATATTGCCTTTAAAGATTTTAAAACATTAATTCACTATCGTGTTTCAGAGCAATCTTTATTGAATATTGAACAAGAGTTCCGGAACAAAAATCTTTTGCAGGAAGGAAATAAAGTTGTAACGGTTTTAAAATCAATGTTAAATATAGAGTTTGAGACACGAGAAGATTTTTTAACGGAAGTAAAGAAATCCGTAGGTGAAGAAATAGTCTCGCAAAATGAAATGATAATTATAAAACATTGTGTCGATAATTTTCAAAATCAAACAGCATTGCTTAACGGTTTTGTCCACGAAAAAAATGATAAAATTGAAGTAAGCAAACTGAAAAAAATAACATTACAAGACAGTAATTTTATTGTCCCCGCAAGGAAATTCAGTTTTGAGAAGTATGAAAAATTTGTAACAAATTTACGAAAAGATACTTTTCAAATAACGAAATTTACGCAAAGCGAGATTCATGGAAAAATAAAAATGACTTCCGAAAAAATGTTGTTTTTTACTATTCCTTTCGATAAAGGTTGGAAAATAAAAGTAAATGGAAAAGAAAAAGAATTATCGAGAGTAAATTTAGGTTTTACCGGAATTGTTTTGCCGAAAGGCAATTATGAAACAGAACTTTATTATGTTCCGGAATATTCAGTACTGACATCTTGGATTTCAATAATTTCAATAATATTATTTTGGGGATTTCTCGGCTATGATATTTTTCGTAAACGAAAGAAAAAAAGACCTTTAAAGTTTCAGTTAAAAAACAGTAATAAAGTCGGCTGATTCCCGACAGGCAGTTTAAATAAATTACAGTAAATAAAGCATTTAGATTTGTTAATTTTTGTCAAATTAAACCATTAGGGGATTTTTTATATCGAAACAATGAATAAAATAGTAGAATTATTAAAAAAACAAATAGGAAAAGAAAATGTGGAAACTCCTTCGCCTGTCTTTTCGTGGCTCAAAGGCATTTTACGTGAAGTTGGGCAATCTGAAGTTACGGTTGATTATTTGGTAAGAAGAGAAATGTGTAATCCTGTCGGGATACTTCACGGCGGAGTTGTAGCTTTGATTGCCGATGAAACTATCGGTATTGCGGTAGTCAGTTCTGAAATCGAATCACATTTCACTACAATAAATCTTAATACCAATTACCTTTCGTCTGCAAAAGAAGGAGAAATAGTCCGAGCTGTCGGGAAAATTATCCGAAAAGGAAGAAATGTTATCAATGCAGAATGTAATATTTATAATCTTGACGGAAAATTGCTGTCAAAATCCGGTTCAAATTTGATAATATCCGAAATTAAGAAAACTTATTAGTAAGTTCGGAATAAAAAGACCCTTAGGGTTTAATTTAACAAGAACTAACAAGTCTAAATATCTTATTTACATCTTTTTACTTCAAACCCTTAGGGTCTGATTATAATAAATAACATATTTTAAATTTTTTCACAAAACGCCCTAACTTGCTCGTAGTTAGGGTGTTTTGTGTTTTTGTCATATTAAAATATTGTTATGGCAGTAGTTTTTGTAAAGTAAAGTTTGCATATTAAAGTAAAGTTTGTTTTATTTGTATTATAATCAGTCAATTATGTATGATTAGTTTGTGATAATATTTTATTAGTTTCTTGAATTTGCGAATTATTCATAAAAAATATTGTGATAAAAATATTCAGACCTTAAAATACTAATTATAAGTTTATTAATAATTTGTGTGTATAAATAAATGAAATAAAAATAAAAAAAAACTTGTTTCATAAAATTATAGCAGTACTTTTGCGACCGTTTTTGAATAAAAGATGTTAAAAATTCTGTTTGTTCGTTGATTATCAGCATAATAAAGCAGGTTTTTGTTCGGGAAAAGCCCGACGGTCGGAATAAAAACAAAAGTTCCGATTTATTTTTAATCTAAAAAATTACTAATGAATTTTAATTTAAAAATTTCTCTTGCATTGATTATCAGTTGGATATTCTCACCGAATGTTATTTTTTCGGATTTTGCAAAAAGCAGTACCGGAAACTTTTATCAAAAAGTAGAGAATAAACCTTACGGTGAATTTGTCGGAGTTAAAGGTTATGATGATGCCATTTTGGCAATTAAAGAGCATGAAGGATTTCGTGGAAAGATTTACGAAGATGTAGCCGGCTATAAAACCATAGGTTACGGACACGTTGTATTGCCGACAGATACTTTTACAACGGCAATTTCGGAACGTTTGGCGGATAAGCTTTTAAGAGAGGATTTCGATAAAGCTGTGCGTGCGGCAAAAAGAACAACAAAATTGTCAGGATATAAACTTATTGCGGTTGCTCATTTTATTTTCGGGAATGGAATAGGAAATTTTAACAGAAGTATTCTGAAAAAGAAAATTTTGAAAGGAAATAAAGTTGCCACAGAGTTTAAAAAATGGTCTTATTATCGTGATACAAGCGGAACTGCAATTCAGCATAAAAATTTATTGAAAATGCGAAAATGGGAAGCTGAAATGTATGCCAAGAAGTGAAAAAGAGTATAAAAAAATCCGAAAATTTATAAATTTTCGGATTTTTGTTTTTTTAACCGAGTCTTGTTTTCAGATATATTTCTAAGGTTATAAACAGGGCTTTTGTAAGTTTTTCTCCAATATCCATTTCTTTTACAAGGTCTATTAGCTTTTTGAGTGTGCGAATAGGCATCTTATCGCCTCCCCAGTCTTCTATTGTTTTTTCAAACATGGCTCCAAATTCGTCTTTTATACGCTCGATATATTCATTGCCGCTAATGGGTGGAC
>JAOZMN010000181.1:5552-6142 GCA_029934265.1 Bacteroidales bacterium | reverse complement strand
TCTAATTCTTAATTAAATAATGGATATATCAAAAATTGAAAGGTATTCTTTAAAATACGCTATTTTAGATAAGTATTTTCAGCTTACTCATAATGTTATATTTTACAAGAAGGTTGTTTATAGAGGTTTGAAAAACATTCCAAAAGATGAGCCTGTTCTTCTTGCTCCAAATCATCAGAACGCATTAATGGACGCTTTGGCTATTTTGCTTTCAGGAAATTCACAAGCAGTTTTTCTTGCACGCTCGGATATTTTTACAAAACCAGCTATTGCAAAATTTATGATATTCCTTAAAATACTTCCTGTTTATAGGATAAGAGATGGAAAGGAAAAATTAAAACTAAATGAAGCTATATTTGAAAAAACTGTTGATATTTTAAAGCAAAATAAAAAAGTTGTTATTTTTCCAGAAGCACAACATATTGACAAAAGGCATCTTAGAAAGGTAAAAAAAGGAATACAAAGAGTTATATTCAAATTTGCGGAACAAACTGATTATAAAAAAGATGTTAAAATAGTTCCAGTTGGAATATATTATTCCAATTATTGGAATTTTAGGACAACACTTCAAGTTAGATACGGAAAACCAA